>JBGPNG010000027.1:0-9427 GCA_041487395.1 Dongiaceae bacterium | reverse complement strand
CGGATGCGGGCGCTGATGGACAAGGCGCGGGCCGAGGCGGGCGGCGAACGCAGCGCATGATTTTGGGGATCGGCAACGACATCATCGATATTCGCCGAATCGAGAAGACCCTGGAGCGGTTCGGCGAGCGTTTCGTCGAACGTGTTTTCACCGAGGCCGAGCGCCGCAAATCCGACGGGCGCACCAACCGCGCCGCCAGCTATGCCAAGCGCTTTGCCGCCAAGGAAGCCTGCTCGAAGGCGCTGGGCACCGGCTTTCGCGCCGGTGTGTTCTGGCGCGACATGGGGGTGGTCAATCTATCCTCCGGCAAGCCGACGATGCATCTGACGGGCGGGGCGCTGCAGCGTCTGGCGGAAATCACGCCGCACGGCATGCAGGCCCAGATCGATCTTTCGCTGACCGACGACGATCCTCAGGCCCAGGCCATCGTCATCATCTCCGCCTTGCCCAAGCCGTGAATGAGTTTGCAGGTCGCTTTGCCGGCCTCCCCTTCGGCAGGCCTGGGGCGCGGGCGGGCGATTTTCGCGATCGTCTGGCGGGGCTTGCCGCAGCATGAAGCCGAACGGGTTCGTGGCGTCAGACGGTGACTTGACAGGGCCCGGACGCCCTGTATTCATGCCCGCCGCACCGGGTTCCGGCGCGACTCAACCCGCGAGATATAGGCGCCGCAACTCATGACGCAGAAGACCTCGGGCGGCTTTCTTGAGACGCTGAAGACCATCATCTATGCGATTCTGATCGCGCTGGTCATCCGCAGCGTGCTCTATGAGCCCTTCCGCATCCCCTCGGGCTCGATGATCCCGACGCTTTTGGTCGGCGATTATCTGTTCGTTTCCAAATATTCGTATGGCTACAGCCGCTATTCATTTCCGTTCAGCCTCGATCTGTTCCAGGGCCGGATTTTCGAGGGCGAGCCGAAGCGCGGCGACGTGACCGTCTTCCGCCAGCCGCCGCATCCCGAGACCGACTTCATCAAGCGCATCGTCGGTTTGCCCGGCGATCACATCCAGGTGAAGGGCGGCATTCTTTATATCAACGACACGCCGGTGCAGCGCGATCGCATCGACAACTATGTCGACGAGCAGGGTAACAGCTACATCCAATATATCGAGACCCTGCCCAATGGCGTGAAGCACCGCATCATCGAAACGCATGGGGATGACGGTTCGCTTGACGACACGCCTGTGTTCGTCGTCCCGCCCGGGCATTACTTCGCTATGGGCGATAACCGGGACGATTCGAGTGATAGCCGGACGGATGTTGTTGGTTATTTGCCCGCCGAGAATCTGGTTGGCCGGGCCGAGATCATGTTCTTCTCCACCGATGGTTCCGCCCGGTGGTGGGAATTCTGGAATTGGCCCTTCGCCATCCGCTATGGGCGATTTGCAAATCTGGTCAAGTGAGCCGGGCCGCTCAAACTCTCGCCGCCGCCCTTGGCCATGAATTCGCCCGGCCTGAGCTTCTTGATCAAGCGCTGACCCATCCCAGCGCCACTGCCCGCGCCACTTACGAGCGTTTGGAGTTTCTGGGCGATCGCGTATTGGGGCTGGTGATCGCCGACATGGTCTATCGCGCTTTCCCGGACGAACCCGAAGGCGCGCTGGCGCGCCGGTTCACGGCATTGGTGCGCAAGGAGGCGCTAGCCCGGGTCGCCGAGACGATCGATCTCGGCGCGCATCTGCGCGTCTCGCGTGGCGAGGCGGAGCAGGGCGGGCGCAGCAGTATGAGCCTGCTGGCAGATGCCTGCGAAGCGGTCATCGCCGCGCTTTTCCTAGATGGTGGGCTCGAGGCCGCGCGCCGCTTCGTCGAACGCTGGTGGCAGCCCCTGCTGGCCGAACAGGCGGAGCCCCCGCAGGATGCCAAGACGGCGCTCCAGGAATGGGCGCAAGGCCAGGGTCTGCCGCTGCCGGCATATCGCCTGGTCGGCAGCACGGGCCCGCCGCACGATCCCGTCTTCGACGTGGAGGTCAGCCTGCCCGAGCGCTCCCCGGCCCAGGGGCGCGGGCGCTCGCGCCGCGCCGCGGAATTGGCAGCGGCCGCGGCTTTGCTCGCCTGGCTGAAGGCGGGGTCGCATGGCTGAGCCGACACGCTGCGGCTTCGTCGCCTTGATCGGCGCGCCCAATGTGGGGAAATCGACTTTGCTCAACCGCCTTATCGGCAGCAAGATCTCCATCGTCTCGCCCAAGGTGCAGACCACCCGCCGCCGGGTACTGGGCATCCTTTCGGAAGGGGTTTCGCAGATCGTTTTCGTCGATACGCCCGGCATCTTCGCGCCCCGGAGGCGTCTTGATCGGGCCATGGTGCGCACGGCTTGGCAGAGTGCAGAAGATGCCGACCAGATCGTCCTGTTGGTCGATGCGACGCGCAAGCGGATCGACGATGAGACGCGCGAGATCATCGATGGACTGAAACGTGCGGGTCGGCGCGCCATCGTCGCGCTCAACAAGATCGACGTGGTAAAGCGGCCCAAGCTGCTCGGCCC
This sequence comes from Dongiaceae bacterium, assembly GCA_041487395.1. GTDB lineage: Bacteria > Pseudomonadota > Alphaproteobacteria > Dongiales > Dongiaceae > DASXQK01. The sequence continues at coordinate 6,945 of JBGPNG010000027.1, read as the reverse complement.
CGCCCAGAGCTTGTTCGATCAGGGAATCTTCGACGAAGTGTTCATGATCTCGGCCGAGACCGGCGACGGCGTCGACGATCTGGTCAAGGCGCTGGCCGCGCGTCTGCCCGAGGGACCCTGGCACTATCCCGCTGATCAGATCTCCGACATGCCGATGCGCGAGATCGCCGCCGAGATCACCCGCGAGCAACTGTTTCGCCAATTGCGCGCCGAGCTGCCCTATGCGCTGACGGTCGAGCCCGAGAGCTGGGAGGATTTCGACGACGGCAGCTTGCGCGTGGGTCAGCAGATCTTCGTCGCCCGCGAGGGCCACCGCGCCATCGTGCTGGGCGAGGGCGGGCAGCGGATCAAGGCCGTGCGCGAGGCGGCCCAGGGTGAGATCGCCGCGCTCACAGGGCGAAAGATTCATTTGTTCCTGCATGTCAAGCTGCGGGAGAATTGGCAGGACGATCCGGAGCGGTATCGCGCCATGGGCCTCGATTTCGACAACTGACATGGAATGGAGCGACGAAGGTTTCGTGCTCTCCGCTCGCCGCCACGGCGAGGGGGATCTGGTGTTGTCGCTGCTGACCCGCGACCATGGCCGCCACGCCGGGCTGGTCAAAGGCGGCGGCGGACGCCGTGCCGCCGGGCTTTACGAGCCGGGCAACCGTATGCACGCGACATGGCGCGCGCGTCTCAGCGAGCATCTCGGCAATTTCACTTGCGAAACCACGCGGCAGACGGCCGCATCCCTGCTCGACGACCCGCTGCGACTTTCGGCACTTACCTCTGCCGCGGCGGTGGCCGAGACGGCGCTGCCCGAGCGCGAGCCGCACCCGCGCACCTATGATGGGTTCGCCCTGCTGATCGAGGCGCTGCTTTCCAGCGACAACACGCTGGCTTGGGCGGCACGCTATGTGCATTGGGAACTGGCATTGTTGACGGAGATAGGCTTCGGCCTCGATCTCGCGCGCTGCGCCGTCAACGGCGACACGGTCGGGCTGGCATTCGTTTCGCCGTTGAGCGGTCGAGCGGTTTCCTCGCGCGCGGCCGAACCCTATCGCGATCGTCTGCTGGCCTTGCCCGAATTTCTCAGCGGCGGCGTTGTCGACCTGCCGGCCATATGCCAGGGCCTGGCATTGACCGGCGCCTTCCTCGAACGGCATGTCTTTCGCCAACCGCCGGCCGCGCGGGCTCGGCTGGTGGCGCGGCTGCAACGGGGTTGATATGAGTTGCCGCTACGGGCTGCGTCGCGCGGTCGATGTTATGCTTCGACAGGGTCGGAATGCGGTCCACATGCTGGGCCTGTCGAAGCATGAAGCCATGAACTCACGCCTTTGACTTCGATACCAACTCTCCGCCACCGCATTGCTTGAGCATTCCATGACCGACAATTCCCCACCTCGTCATTTCGCCGTGATCGGCGCCGGCATCGTCGGCATCTGTTGCGCGCTCTACCTCCGGCGCGACGGGCATCGCGTGACCGTGGTCGACTATCGCGGGCCGGGCGAGGGGGCGTCGCAAGGCAATGCGGCCATCATCTCGGGGGCATCGGTGGAACCAGTCGCCATGCCGGGCATCGTCGGCCGCGTCCCCGGCATGTTGCTCGATCCCCTCGGGCCGCTCGCCATCCGATGGAGCTATCTGCCTCGCCTGACCCCCTGGCTGCTGCGTTTCGTCGCCGCCAGCCGGCCGGACCGGGTCGAGCGGATTTCGATCGCGCTTCGCGAACTCTCCTCGCGCTGCATCGCCTCGTTCAAGCCGCTGACCCAGGCCGCAGGGATCGGCGACATGATCCGCGACACGGGCTGGCTTAGCGTCTACAAGACCGAGGCCTCATTTCACCGTTCTCGGGGCGAACTTGAGCTGCAGCGCCGCCGCGGCGTCAAATTCGACCTTCTGACCGGCGACCAGATCCGTCAGATCGAGCCCAGCCTGGCCCCGATCTTCGAGCGCGCCGTCTTCTTCCCCGAGAATTCCATGACGGTGAACAATTTCCGGCTGGTGCAGCGTCTGGCGGAGGATTTCACGGCCCGTGGCGGCCGGCTGCTGCAAGAAACGGTGACCGATGTCGTCCTGGGTCCCACAGGCCCGCGCGAATTGGTGACGGATAAGGGCCGCCATGCCATCGACGCTGTCGTCGTGGCGGCCGGTGCCTGGTCGAAGGCGCTGACGCGACGCTTGGGCCATAGAGTGGCCCTGGATACGGAGCGCGGCTATCACGTGATGCTGCCCGATCCCGGCGTGATGCCACGACTGCCCATTCACGTCGGCGACCATGGCTTCGTCATGACGCCGTTGGAGCACGGCTTGCGCTTCGCCGGCACGGTCGAGTTGGGCGGGCTGAAGGCTCCGCCCAATTGGGAGCGCGCCGATGTCTTGTTGAAACACGGCCGGAAGATCCTTCCGGGCCTGCAGGAGACCGGCCTTACCCGCTGGATGGGCTTCCGCCCCTCCGTTCCGGATTCGGTGCCGGTCATCTCCGTCTCGCCGAAGACACCCAATGCCTATTTTGCTTTCGGCCATGGCCATCTGGGCTTGACCTTCGGCGCCATCACCGGGCGGCTGATCGCCGATCTCGCCGCCGGCCGCGCTACCGGCTTCGATATGGCGCCCTATAGGGTGGATCGCTGGTAGGCGTGTGATGGCTGACTAAATGGCCGGCCTTGCTCCCAAAGGACCTGCTTTCAAGGCTCTGAGACCAAGGTCTGCAATGCACGCCGGTCGATCTTCCCGGTCGTGAGCAGAGGAAATTCCGCAAGCCGCAGGATGCGTGCAGGCCTTGCCGGCGCCGGCAGACGTTTGATGCACAGGAGCTTGAGCTCGGCCTCCAGCGCCTCGGTCGCTTCGGTCAACACGGCCGCCCGCACCTCCGTTCTTGCATCTCCCACGCAGACGGCGAAGGCTGCGCAGTCGCGCGCCGCGGCGTGGGATTTCAGCACCGACTCGATCTCGCCGAGATCGATGCGATGGCCGTGAATCTTGACGACCTGGTCCTGCCGGCCGGCCCAACGCAACAGGCCGTCCACGCCCAAGGTGGCGAAATCGCCGGTACGAAATGAATCCGGTCGATCGTCGACGCGTTTTGCCGCCGTGAGGCTGGGATCGCCCCAATATCCCAGCATGACCGAGGGGCCGATCACGCAGATCTCGCCGTGTTCGCCGGCCACCACTTCCCGGCCGTCTTCGTCGCGCAGCGACAGCCGATATTTGCTGCTTGGCCGGCCGAGCGGCAACGCTGTCGCGTCCTCGGGCAACGGTCGCGGCACGGGATATTGAGCGATGCAATAGGCTTCCGTTGCGCCGAAGCGATGGAGGAACGCGGCATGGGGCAATGCGGCCATCAGCCGGTGCAGAATGGCCATCGACAGCGGTTCGCCCACGAAGTCGACCCGGCGCAAGGCCGGTAGTGGGCGGCCCTCGAGACCGCCTCGTTCGGCGAGCAGCCGAAGCGCGGACGCGGTGGACTTCCAAATCGTCGTCCCATCGCGTTCCATTACCTCGACGATACGGTCGGGAAACATCGCTTCCTGGTCGGACAGCAGATAGGCCGTGCAGCCGCTTGCCACGGGATAGAACAGATCGAAGCTGGCGACGTAATGCAGACCGGCAAGGATGATGAGCCGATCCGCCTGCCCCACTTCGTCCCATTCGAAGGGCGGGGTTACGCGGATGGCGATGCTGCGGTGCGCCAGCATCACGCCTTTCGGTTGGCCGGTCGAGCCGGAGGTGAAAATGATTGCGGCCAGATCGTCGGCGCCGATCGCTGGAATTGTACCGGCCGGGGCTACGCTCGACAGCAACGGCGCCAAGCCGCGGCCGCCGGCGGATGCCTCGATGACCTGTGTGGGCGGCATGTCCGCCCGATCCATCTCCGCGGCAATGCGCGCGGCCATTTCCGCTGTGGTCACCAGAAGCCGCGGCTTGACGGAGCGGAGGATGGTCGAGAGTCGCGCAACCGGCCCGTCGAATTGAAGCGGCACATAAATGGCCCCCGTCGCCAGGATGCCGAATATGATTTGGACGGCTTCCAGGTTTTTCGGCAGGCAGATGGCAATGCGCTCGCCCGGCCGAACGCCGGCGGTATGGGCGAGCCAGCCGGAAAAACCCAACATGCCGTCGCGCAGCGCCTCGAAGCTGAGATTGCCCGCGGCCGAGGCAAAGGCCGGGCGGTTTCGCCAGCCTGGCGGCAGATCGAGGAGGCGGCTGACGATCGGGGTTTGTGGCATCGCTCGCGAGCCTAGCAGAGGATTTGGCGGAAGGAATGAGCCTCACCAGCTGGCCTGCTAATCCTTGACCCCTGGCGGCGCTCGTCTACCATATCTAGCCATTTGTTCGAGGGTTTTATGGCAAAATCGACGACGCTCGCCCAGCCGCCGGGGGAGGAAATTCGCCCCACGCCGCTGGCCGAAGCACTCAGCGAGCGCTACCTCTCCTATGCTCTGTCGACCATCATGTCGCGCTCGTTGCCGGACGTGCGCGATGGGTTGAAGCCGGTGCATCGCCGGCTGCTTTACGCCATGCGCCAGCTGCGCCTCGACCCCGCCACCGGCTTCAAGAGATCGGCGCGCGTCGTCGGCGACGTGATCGGCAAATACCATCCCCATGGCGAGATCGCGATCTATGACGCGCTGGTCCGCCTGGCGCAGGATTTCGCGGCGCGCTACCCGCTGATCGATGGCCAGGGCAATTTCGGCAATATCGACGGCGATAACGCCGCCGCCATGCGCTACACCGAGGCGCGGCTGACCGATGCGTCGGCAGCCTTGCTCGACGGCATCGACGAGGACGCGGTGGATTTCCGCCCGACCTATGACGGCGAAGAGCAAGAGCCGATCGTGCTTCCGGGCGGCCTACCCAATCTACTCGCCAACGGCAGCCAGGGAATCGCGGTGGGCATGGCGACAAGCATTCCACCGCATAATCTGGCGGAGGTCTGCGACGCCCTGATCCATCTGATCAAATACCCCAATGCGACGGTGGCGAAGCTGGTCGATCTGATGCAGGGGCCGGATTTTCCCACAGGCGGCATCCTGGTCGAGAGCCGCGAAAGCCTGGTCGAGACCTATCGCACCGGGCGCGGCTCGCTCAGGCTGCGCGCCAAATGGCAGGTCGAAAAACTGAAGGGCGGCACCTGGCAGATCGTCGTCGTGGAAATCCCCTATCAGGTGCCGAAGTCGCGACTGATCGAGCGCATCGCGCAACTTCTGCAAGATCGCAAGCTGACCCTGCTCGCCGACGTGCGCGATGAATCGACCAGCGATGTGCGCATCGTGCTGGAACCGCGCAGCCGAACCGTCGATCCCACCGTGCTGATGGAGGCTCTGTTCCGTCAGACCGATCTGGAAACCCGGTTCCCGCTCAACATGAATGTGCTGGATGCGGATCAGACGCCTCGCGTCATGTCGCTGCCCGAAGTGCTGCGGGCTTATCTCGACCACCGGCGTGTCGTCCTGCTGCGCCGGGGCCGCTACCGGATGGACAATATCGAGCGGCGGCTCGAGGTGCTGGCGGGGTATCTCATCGCCTATCTGAACCTGGACGACGTCATTCGCATCGTGCGCCGCGAAGACGAGCCGAAGCCGGTTATGATCAAGCGCCTCAAGGTGAACGAGGCCCAGGCCGACGCCATCCTCAACATGCGCCTCAAGGCCTTGCGCAAACTGGAGGAGATGGAGATCCACCAGGAGCATGAGGGGTTGACCAAGGAGAAGAAGGGTCTCGGCCAGCTTCTCAAATCTGAAGACAAACAATGGCAGCGCATCGGCGCCGATCTGGCGGAGCTCAGGAAGCATTTCGGGCCGGCCACCGCGCTCGGCCGCCGGCGCACCCATCCGGGCGAGTCCCCAGCCGAAATCGACGTGCCGATGGAGGCCATGATCGAGCGCGAGGCGGTGACGGTCATCTGCTCCGACAAGGGCTGGATCCGCATCCAGAAGGGGCAGGCGGGCGACGCGAGCGAACTGAAATACAAGGAAGGCGACCGTGGCCGTTTCCTGCTGCCGGCCGAGACGACCGACAAACTGGTCGTCTTCGGCACCAATGGACGGTTCTATACGCTGGGCATCGACAAGCTGCCGGGCGGGCGGGGCCTGGGCGAGCCGATCCGCCTGATGATCGATCTCGGTAACGACCAGGAGGTCGTCGCCATGTTCGTCCATGATCCGGCGCGCAAATTGATCGTGGCATCGGACGACGGGCGCGGCTTCGTCGTGCCGGAAGGCGAGATCGTGGACCAGACCCGCGCCGGCCGTCAGGTCTTGAATCTGGCCGAGGGTGTGGAGGCGGCCGCCTGCGCGCCCGTGCAAGGCGACACGGTCGCCGTGGTCGGCGAGAACCGCAAGCTATTGCTGTTCCCCTTGAAGGAACTGCCCGAAATGACCCGGGGCCGCGGCGTCATCCTGCAGCGCTACAAGGACGGCGGGCTCTCCGACATCAAGACCTTCGACTACAAACAGGGTTTGACCTGGCGGCAGGGCGATCAGCGCCAGCGGACCGAAACCGATCTCGCCGATTGGCGCGGTCAGCGAGGGCTAGCCGGCCGCCTGCCGCCGCAGGGATTTGCGCGGAACAACAAATTCGGGTGAGTCGAGCGGTGGCGGGTGCCCATAGCGCGTTCGCCAAAGCAGGTTCATTGGAATTCTCTTGTTAGGATGTTGGCCGTAATTCCGCATGTCCGCTTTTAGCCAGAAGCTGATAGGTGCGGAACTAGCCGATAGCGGACATACCGCCGATCGAAGTTCTCAAAAAATAGGCCAAGCTTATCAGTCTACCAGCATTCGATATCCTCCGGAAACCGGACGACGGGCAGCCGCGGTGGGACCGTAATTTTCAGTAATGAAGACGAGCGCTGCGGTAGCAACGGCTCCAATGAAGTTCCCTACGTAGACCAGCGTCCACGCTCGCAGCATTTCAACGATGCCGACGCGGCCGCTCGCCCAGGCCATCACCATCAGATTGTTG
>JBGPNG010000026.1:0-9506 GCA_041487395.1 Dongiaceae bacterium | reverse complement strand
TGCCGGTGCCGAAATGAACATATGTGCGCAGCGTACCGCCCTCGCGTCGCATGACCATGGAAACCTTGGCATGCGTCTTCAGCTCGAGGAAACCATAGACCACCTGAACCCCGGCCCGCTCCATGTCGCGGGCCCAGCGGATATTGGCTTCCTCGTCGTAACGAGCCTTGAGTTCGACCAGTGCCGTCACCGATTTGCCGGCGTCGGCCGCCTCGATCAGCGCCTTGACCACGGGGGAATCCTCGCTGGTCCGGTACAGCGCCTGCTTGATCGCCACGACCGAGGGGTCGCGGGCCGCTTGGCGCAGGAACTGCACCACCACATCGAAACTCTCATAGGGGTGGTGGACGATGATGTCCTTCTGGCGAATGGCAGCGAAGCAATCGCCGGCGAAATCGCGGATGCGTTCGGGGAAGCGGGCGTTGTAGGGCGGGAATTTGAGGTCGGGCCGATCGTCGACGATCAACTTGCTCGCCGCCGCCAATCCCAGCAGGCCGTCCTGGAGGAACACGTCCTCCGGCTTCACATTGAGTTCGTCGATGATGAAGGCGAGCAGATCTTCCGGCATGGCCGCATTGGCCTTGAGGCGGATGACCGTGCCGCGACGGCGGCGTTTGAGAGCGGATTCGAACAGGCGGACCAGATCCTCCGCCTCTTCCTCGATTTCCATCTCGCTGTCGCGGATCATGCGGAAATAGCCGAGGCCGACGACGCCAAAGCCGGGAAACAGGCGATCGAGATACATGCCGACAAGGGCTTCCAACGGCAGGAAGCGGATCGCCTTGCCCGGCAAGCGCACGAAGCGCGCTATCTGCGGTGGCAGAACGACCAGCGCGCGCAGCTGGCGCCCGTCTTCGCCCCGGCGCAGATCCAGCACGATGGCAAGACCCAGATTTGGAATGAAGGGGAACGGATGGGCGGGGTCCATGGCCATGGGCGTCAGCACCGGGAAGATCTGGTCGAGGAAGAAGCCGTCGAGCCACTGCTTCTCTTCGGCCGTCACCTCGGCCGCGTCGATCACGGCAAGCCCGTTGGCGCGCAGTTCCTCGCGCAAGCGGCGCCAGGTCGCCTGCTGGTTGCGCATCAGCTCGCCGGTCAAGGCGTTGATGGCGGCGAGCTGCTGGGCCGGCGTCAATCCGTCCTGGCTCGGGGTTACGATGCCGGCCGCCTGCTGACCTTTCAGGCCGGCGACCCGCACCATGTAGAACTCATCTAGGTTGTTGGCCGAGATGGAAAGAAAGCGCAGCCGCTCCAGCAAAGGGTGGTTCGGGTTGTCGGCCTCCTCCAGAACCCGTTCGTTGAAGGCGAGCCAGGAGAGCTCGCGGTTGATGAAACGCGACTCCGGCGGATCGGGCAGGCGCAGTGCCGCCGCCGGTCGGTCGGCCACCAGCGTCGCCTGTTGGGTCTTCACCGCGTCATCCATGTCGAGAACCTCCGAAGCCCAAGTGTAGTTCGGGGAAATGAAATTGTCATGACAACGACCGCCTTTCAGAGGGTAGGCTAACCTCATGAAACGCCTGTATTTGCTGCGCCACGCCAAATCCGATTGGAATCATCCGGACCTGCCCGACGACGAGCGGGGACTCAGCCCCCGGGGCCGGCAGGCCGCCGCGGCGATGGGCCGATATATGCGGCGCGAGGGGCTGACGCCGGCCCTGGCCGTCAGTTCGACCGCGCGACGAGCCCTTGAAACCTGGGAATTGCTGGCCCCCGAACTGAAGGCCGAAATACCCCTCGAAACGTCGACCAAGCTCTATCTGGCGACGCCGGCCCGGCTTTTGAAGACCGTCCATGGACTGGCTGACAAATGGCCGTCGGCCTTTCTCCTCGGCCACAATCCCGGAATCCAGGCCTTCGCCCTCGAACTCGTGGGCGGCGGGCGGTCGCCCCCCCGCGCGCGGCTGGCGTCCAAATATCCGACCGCGGCGCTCGCGGTCTTCGATTTCGAGATTTCTCATTGGTCGGACTTGGCGGGCGGTATGGGCGTGCTTGAACGCTTCATTGTTCCGCGCGATCTGGATTGAAGGCGAGCTAGCCCTAGTTTCTCACGGGAATAATCGTGGCGCCGGAGCGAATTTGCCGAGAGGCAAGGAAGGCGGCGAAGCCCTATGCCCGTCCATCGGCCGAGCCGACGGACGCAGACTGTCGGCAAAGTCGCCCAGCCCTTCGGCTTGCCGCGCGCGAGCAACGACATCGCGATCCCTGTGAGAAATTCGGGCTAAAGTTCCGGGCGCGGCCAAAAGGTCTTGCGGCCGAGATAGTTTTTCCAAGTTCCGGCGACCTGGCCCAGATCCTCGGCGACGCGGGCCGCCTGCCAACCGAGAATGACGCCGGCCCCACGCGCCGCGGCGGTCGGCCCGAGGGAGGGCACGTTGGCGAGAAAACGTTCCAGTTCCTCCACCAAATGGCGGCTGACCAACGCGTCATTGAGGGAACCCAGCACATCCTGAATGGCGGCGAGGGCCGCGATGTATTTGCCGGTTGCCTTGCGCGGATAAAGTTCGCGGAAAAATTCGGCGACATAGCGCTGTTTTTTTGCCATCAGGCGCAGCCGGTGCAATTCGGCCTCTGACAAATCCGCCCGCTTGCCGCCGAATTTGCGCATACGCCGATGGCGCCGATGCAGGATGCCGGCCGCGAAATCGCCCACCGGGCGGTCGAGAACCGCGGCCTCGGTGGCCGCCCAACCGCCAGTGGCAAGCCAGAGATAGCAACGTATCAGTAACGCGGTATAGCGCGGGGAATCAAGCGCCGCGCGCGCGCGCGCGTGGGCGAGCGTGCGCAGTTCCGCCGCAGCTTCCAAGCCAGGCTGCAACTCCGGCACCCGTTTGGCGATCGGGATTAAAGTCGTGGCAACGAAGACGTCCCAGTCGCGGGCCGGATTCAACTCCTGCTGCAGCCAACGCAATTCACGAGAGAGGTTTTCATGCGGCTCGCCCGCCAGCGTATCGCGATAGGCGGTGACCAAGGCACGCAGCCGGCGCAAACCGACGCGAAGCTGATGGATGCCTTCCGGATCGCGGCCCAGACGCGCCGGCGCCTCGTTCGCCTGCATCTGGGCCAGGCAGCTGCGCGCGGCCGCGGCGAAAGCGTCGCGGGCAGTCATCGTCGCAACCAGGCCCGCCGCCGTCGCCTTGACGGGCGCCGGTTCCGCGCCGGCAATCAGCGCGTAGCCCCGCGCGGCCTTGGTGACACTGCCCAGGGTGACCGGCAGCGATTCATGTACCGCCAGCGCCAGCTCGAAAAGATGCTCCGGCCGCCCCGAGCGCAATTCCAGTTCGATCTCCGACAGCGGCAAGCGGGCGGCCTTGGCCTGGATTTCACCTTGATCGAAGGCGAGTTCGATCAGGCTTTCTCCGAAGCGCACCGGCCAGACCGTGCGACGGAATTCGGTCGCGAACAACGGCGTCAGCCGGCGCGCGATGGATCTGTCGGAGAATAGGCGGCGCAGCCGCAGATCGGCGATCTTGTCCAGCTCCGGACGGTCGCCCGCAATCGGCGTTTCGATCTCGCGCATAACCTGAAGCCCGCCCAGGCCGTCGCTCGGCAGTTTGATGGTCTGGATGCGCTGCCGACCGATACCGCGGATGCGTAGAACGATGCCGCGCTTGGCCAGCGCGCGATCAGGCGTATCGAAATAGACGGTGCTGAGCTGACGCGTCACCGCCCGCTTCTCGGCCAACCGACGCAGAAGCGGCATCAGGCGGACGGCCGCCGCGCGCTCCGGTGCGACGGAGAGTTTCAGCTCGACTTCGTCCGCCATACGGCTCCCCTAGCTGGCCACCGTCCTATAACCAACGTCAGTGTGTCGTGAAAGTTACAGAATTATGATTCACACAAGGCAATTTGGCGACGCCGCTTAAAGTCGAAGCCGTTTGAAGATGCGTTCCGGAATGGCTTTGATGATGGTCATGATCAGCCACCAGAAGGCCGGGAAATAGGCGACGTCGCGACCCTTGGCCGCAAAGCGCAGGCAAGCTCGCGCGCAAGCCTCGGGGCTGGCCACCAGAAACAGGCCCGGCATGCCATAGGTCATCGCCGTATCGATGAAACCCGGTTTGACTGTCGTGACCGAGATGCCCTTGGAGAAAAAGCTTGCTCGCAGACCTTGCAAATAGGCGCTCAACCCCGCCTTGGCCGAGCCATAGACATAGTTCGACGGGCGGCCGCGATCGCCGGCGACCGAACTCAACACGACGATCGCGCCCTTGCCTTCATCGGCCATTCGCGGCGCCAATAGCGAGAGCACGGAGACCGCGCCCAAAAAATTGACGGCGATGACTTGTTGAGCCAGCGCCGGATCGCGGTCGATCGATTCCTGGGCCAACAGCTGACCGAAGGCCAGGAACACATTGAACGGCCGGCGCGGCAGATCGGCTACGAAGGCGGCATGGCCGGCGCACTCGGCGGCATCGAAGGCGCGGACATCGACGCGACCGCCGCCGCGAACCCTGGCATCGGCCGCGGTGCGGTCGATGTCGGCCGTGTCGCGCCCGGCCAGGATCAGATCGGAACCTGTTTCGGCGGCAACCCGCGCAAAAGCCCGCGCCACGGAGGAACTGGCGCCAAGCACGAGCCAGAGCGGCCGCGCGCTCACGCTTTGCCCCTGATATCGAGGCGCCGGGCAAGATCGGACATCATGCGGCCCCCGGGATCGACATCCGCCAACACGGCACGGAATTCCGGCAGCCGCGGATACATCGCGGCAAATCCGGCGGCCGACAATCTTGCGTCTTTGGCCAGATAGATCTTCCCGCCATGGTCGAGCACCAGGCGTTCGAGACGGACCAGCAGATCATCGATGCCGGGCCGGGCGGGGAAGTCGAGGGCAAGCGTATGCCCGCGCCCGCCGAACGACAGCAGACCCGTACCTTCTTGGCCCATGGTCTTGAGCACGCCGAGGAAAGACGCGGCGCGCGAGCCCACGCAGGTCTCCAGCAACGCCCGCAGGGCCTGGCGGCTCGACGCCTCGGGCAGCAGGCATTGAAACTGGTGAAAACCGCGCCTGCCATAGAGGCGATTCCAATCGGCAATGGCGTCGAGAGGATAGAGAAAGCGATCGAAGGAACGGCGGCGCTCGCGCCCGCGCCCGGGGACCCGCCGCCAATACAGAGCATTGAACGTTCCGATGCTGAGGGGATTGAGCGCGAGGCCCGGCAGGTCGATAGGCAGGCGCCGCCTGCGCGCTTCCCGGTAGCGCTCGTTCGTTTCGGGTGGCGCCGGATCGGCGCTCTCCACGACGCCGCGGCCGAGATGCCGGCCTTGCGCCAGGGCATCGATCCAGCCGACCGAATAGGCGGCGCTCCCGCGCACCGCTTCCAAGGCGTCGAGGAATTCATCGAGATTGCCCACCCGCCGTTCGCGCAGCGAAACGAAGCGCGAGGGCACGCGCATCATGTGCAATGCGAGTGTCACGACCACGCCGGTCAGGCCCAACCCGCCGATGGTCGCGTGGAACAATCGCTCCTTGGGCATCAACCGGCGGATTTCCCCCGACGGCAGCATCAGGTCGAGCCATGCGAGATGGCGGCCGAAATTGCCCACGCGATCTTGATTCTTGCCATGCACGTCGTTGGCGACCGCGCCCCCCAGGGTCACGAAGGCAGTTCCCGGGGTGACGGGCGTAAGAAAGCCGCGCGGCAGGAAGACGCGGCGCAAAACGTCGAATGTGACCCCCGCCTCGGCAACCAAAAGACCGCTCGCCGGATCGAAATCGATCAGCCGGTCGAGCCGGCTGGTGAGGATCGCCTGCCCGCCGGCGTTGAGCGCCTCATCGCCATAGCTGCGGCCGCCGGCATGAACGATGACGCCGCGCGGGCCCGCGACGGACAGCACATGGGCGAGTTCGCCGAGGCGCTCGGGCCTCGCCGCATTCATCTCGGCCCGGGCAACGCGGCCCCAGCCGGCAAAAACCGCCTGGTGCCAGCCTGGTGACACCTGGCGATCAGCCATAAATCAGCCATGCGAAGGTGCCGAGCCAGCCGAGGATCGTCAGCATCAGAAATCGATCCGCGAGGACGAGCAGCGTGGGAGAGCCCGAGCGATGTTCGACCAATGTCACTTGCAGATAGCGCAGAACGCCGGCGATGACGAAAGGCGCCGTCAGGAACAGCTTGTCGCTGCCCAGCCGGATCATGTTCTCCGGCTGTGTCGTATAGAGGAGATAGCAGACCAGGAGTGCCCCGAGGACGATGGCCAGAGACGTGTCGACAAAGGGCCGATTATATCCTGCGAGGCTCAGCCGATGTGCGCCATCGACGCCACGCACGATATCGTCGCGACGCTTGGCGAGACCGAGGAACAATGCCAGAAGCAAGGTACAAGCAACGATCCATACCGTGGGAGTCACCCCGATCAACTCCCCGCCCGCGTAGATGCGCAGGACGAAGCCGATGGCAATGACCAGAACATCGATGATGGCGATGCGCTTCAGTCCAAAGGAATAGGCAAGGTTGAGCAACGCGTAGGCGGCCAGCACCACCACGAAGCCGCGCGGCAGCCAAATCACGGCAGCCGCGAAGCCGCCGAGCGCCAGAGCGATGGCCAGGGCGGCCGCAGCCCCCGGCGCCACCGTCCCGGCCGCCAGCGGGCGCTGGCGTTTGACCGGGTGCTCGCGGTCCGCCTCGCGATCGCACCAATCGTTCAGCACATACATCGCGGAGGCGATGGCCGAAAAGCAGGCGATGCCGAGTGTCACATGGATGACAGCCGCAGGCGAAACGTCGCGCGGGGTAAAAAACAGGGGTGCGCCGACGAACAGATTCTTGATCCATTGATGCGGCCGGAGCAAAGTCAAGATCGGCAGCATCAGGCACCCTCCCGCTCGACGATTTCGCGCGCCAGACGCAGGCTGACGGCCCGGCGCCGCGCCAGGGATTCGCGATCGAGCAGGCCAACCACCCGGCGGACGGCCTCGAAACTGCGTTCCATGCGCGCCGTCAGATATGTCACGACCTCGGGCGCCACCGCAAGCTGCCGGTCGGCGAAGAGCTTGACGAGCAGCGCCTCGATCAGCCGGTCGTCCGGTGGATCGATACGCACGGCCGGCAAAGCGGCCAAACGCGATGCCAGATCCGCCAGCCCCACGGGCCAGCGCGCGGGCGCTTCGCGCGCGACGATCAGAAGATGGCCGCCGGCTTCGGCGAGCTGATTGTAGAGATGCAGCAGCGCCCGCTCGTCCAATGGCGAGACAGCCGGCGACGGTTCGCCATCGAGAATGGCGGCACTGACGCCCTCGACCAACTGCGGCGGCAATCCTGCCCCCAGATCGGCCGGCCTCAGCAAGCGGGCGCCCGAGCGTGCCTGGAAGACGTGGGCGAGATGGGTTTTCCCGCAGCCGGCGGGGCCATAGACGGCGAGACCCGGCCCGGGCCAGTCGGGCCAACGGTCGAGCCAGGCGATGGCGGCCCGGTTTGACGGAGCGACCAGGAAATCCTCGCCGCTGAAGGAGGCGCGATGGCCTAGGTCGAGGGGGAGCTGGGCCATGGCGGATCGCCGCGGAAATAGCGGCTGTCGCGGTAACGGCCGACGGCGAAGCGGGCCAACACGCCGATCACGGCAGCGCTCGGCACGGCGAGCAGCAACCCCACGAAGCCGAACAACGCGCCCCCCGCCAGCAAGGCGAAGATCACCCAGACGGGATGCAGGCCGACGCGATTTCCCACCAATCGGGGCGTCAGCACATAGCCTTCCAGAACCTGGCCGATGGCGAAGACGACGACCACCAGACCGATCGACGACCAATTGTCGAATTGGGCGAGCGCAATGCCGATGGCGACCACAAAACCGGTGATGCTTCCGACATAGGGGATGAACGACAGCAAACCGATCCCGAGACCCACGGCGAGGCCGAAATCGAGGCCGATCAAACTCAAGCCGGCCGCATAGTAGATCGCCAGCAGCAGACAGACGGTCGCCTGGCCGCGGGCGAAGCCCGCGAGATTGCGATCGATCTCGCAAAGCTGGCCGCGGATGGTGGCGGCATGATCGCGCGGCAACAAGCCGTCCATATGCACCACCAGCCGGTCCCAGTCGCGCAGCAGATAGAATGCGACGACCGGCGTGATGAACAGCAGCGACAGCAGATTGGCCAAGGCGACGCCGCTGCTGAACAAGCGTATGAGCGCCGCGCCGACCCAGGCGACGATGCCACCGGCTTGGGCACCGGCGCCGCTGCGCAGATCGGAAAGATTGCCGAGGCCGAGCCGCTGCGCCAGTGATTGCAGCCGCGGCAAGACGCGATTCGTCACGGCATCGACATATCCGGGCAGCCGCCCGGCGAAATCGAGGATCTGCGCCTGGAACAGCGGAACCAAGATCAACAAGGCGACGACGACGACGATCGCAAAGCCGATGCTGACGATGGCAGTCGCCCAATTGCGCGAACAGCCGAACTTCTCCAGCCGATCGCAGATCGGATCGAGGAAATAGGCCACCGCCATGCCGGCCACGAAGGGCAGCAGAATGCCGCGCAGCAGATAGAGGGCGATCACGAGCAATGCCAGCCCGATGAGCCAAAAGCGCAGCTGGCCGCGCGCGGTCATCGGGGCAGTCCGGCTGGGGCGATTCGCAATCCCCAGAGCGCCACGTAAGCGCCGCCGGAGATCGCCAGCCGTCGAGCAAGCCTGATCAGGTTGGCAACCGATTGTAGGAAGGCGACGAAAAAACTCACGGCTGCGCGGCGCCGGCGAGTTCCAACGTGGTATGGCCCTCGCCGGTGTCCTTGAGGAGAAGGGCTCGTTGTTGAAGCGAGCGGGCGAGTTGGTCGTGCTCACCGACAAAAACCAGATCGAGTTCGGCGTGGCTGCGCATCAGATAGACCACATCGACGCGATGCAAAGTGGCAATGGACGCCAGCCGGCGGCGCAGCTCGGCCCATTGGGCGAGGTCGGCGACGAGGACGTCTACCGTCAACCTCTGCTCGACGCTGGACGACACGCGGTTCTGGGCAATCCAATCCTGTTGCAATCGATCGGCGATGCGATCGACGGCTTGAGCGAAGGCGGAGTCGGAATTGGCCGGATCGCCGGCGATCCGGTCCTGGAAGCCGCCCGTCGGGCCGGCGACGCCATAACGTTTGACATCGAGCGCCACGGCCGCGGTCGAGGGATCGCGCCGGGCAATTGCGACGACCACATCGCTTGCCCCATATCGAACAGCCAAAGCCTGCAGCTTGGCCGCATCGCCCGCCACCGCCTGGTCGGCCGTAAGTGCGGCGGCATCGGCGGCATCGCCCTTGGGCAGCAGGACCTCCACCAGGCCGCCCGAGGGCGGGTGTTTCGACCAGACATCGCGCCAGGCATTGGCGTCGCCCCACAGCAGATTCGTTGATCCATCCGTCAGCACCGGCAGGACCAACACCGGGGGGCTCGCCGTCGGTGCGGCGGAAATCCCGTTTTGCTGCAGCAGATTGCCGATGGCTTCGAGGCGATAGCGAAAGGCGAGCTTGCCGATATAGCGCACCGCCGAGTTCTGTTCGGATTCGACCTCATAGTCGGCCACCAGAT
>JBGPNG010000025.1:0-9531 GCA_041487395.1 Dongiaceae bacterium | reverse complement strand
GGCCGCGAGATCGCTGGCGAGGGTAGCGAGCTGTTGGCGATAATCGTCGAGATTGATCTCGGGCCGATCGAAGGCGCCGAGCAGCAGCGCCGCTTCGGCCAGATCGATGTCCGAGTCCTCGCCGGCGCCGAAGGCGGCAAGGCGGTTAAGCGTCGCCGCGCGATGCGGCGCTTGGCCCTCGCTCACGGCGCCACCGCGGCCGGCTGCACCGCACCCGCCGGTGGAGCGCCAGCCGGCGTCTGCAGACGCGCCGGATCGTTCTTCAGCCGCACAAAGCTGACGACGCCCCGCACATAGGAGATGTCGCGGGCGTGATCGACGACGCGCTGCAGCTCGGCCTGATTCTGGGCCACACCCATCAGATAGATCGTGCCGGCGACGCAGTCGACGTTGTAGTTGATCGAGCTCACAGCGTCGTCGATCAGCAACGAATTGCGCAGTTCCTGAGCCAGCCAAACGTCATGGGCGTATTCGCCGAGAGTCTCCGGCTCGGCGACCCTGATCTGATCGATCACCTCGACCACGTTGGCCTGCTGCCAGGCCAGGCGAACCGCCAGGACACGCATTTCCGGCTTCTCCACCCGGCCGGCCAGCAGCACGCGGCCCTCATGGACCTCGACATCGACGTGGAGCAACATGCCATTGCCGGCGGCCAGCAGATCGTTGCTGATCCCCAGAAATATGCCATTGTCGTTGACCGCTTGACCGAAGCCGCGCTCTTCCGTCGCTGCCGTGGCCGCCGTGGCACCGCCGCCGATCGTCATGCCCCAGGGCGAGCATCCGGCCAGAAAGGGCAGAAAACAGAGAGAAATAAAGGTCGGGCGACGCAAGGATAGGTCCTCGATTCAGCCTCAACCTATTGTGGACTCTATGAGTCGACACGCCAAGCGTCAGTAATATGCCGCGGCCATCGCCAGGGCGCGATCAAGATGACGTCGAATCGCGCCTGGTGGGTGGCGAGTTCAGGCCGCGCAGCCAGGAATCTGGCGGCGGCCCGCGTGATGCGCCGGCGCTGGCGGCCGGCAATCGCATCGGCCGCCGTTTCCAGGCTGCTTCGGGTCTTGACCTCGATGAAGGCGATCATCCGGCCGCGACGGGCGACGATATCGATCTCGCCAACCGGGCTCCTCAGATTGCGCGCCAAGATGCGATAGCCGGCGAGGCTGAGCGCCAGGAGCGCCAAGCGCTCGGCCCTGCGGCCGCGCCGCCAAGCTTCCCGGCGCTTAATCGTCATCCGGGCCGCAACCGCTCTCGGCTGGGCCCTGGGTAAGCGCCAAGGCACGGGCGTAGACGGCCCGGCGCGGCCGGCCGGATGCCGCGACCACCCGATCCACGGCGTCGCGCAGGCTCATGTCTTTGAGCGCCTCGCGAAGGGCAATATCCAGTACTTCGGCATTTTGACCGATCTCGGAACCGGGCGGGGCGACGACAATCACCACTTCGCCCAGCGGCGGCCCGGCATCGGCATAATGGGCGCTGAGTGCCGCCAGATCGCCGCGCCGCACTTCCTCGAACAGCTTGGTGAGTTCGCGCGCGACTGCCGCGGGGCGAGGGCCCAGGACCATGGCCATGTCGGCAAGTGCCGCCGGCAGGCGATTTGCCGCCTCATAGACGATCAATGTTCCCGGGATCGTCGCCAATTCGCCCAAGGCCTTGCGGCGCTGTGCCGATTTGACCGGCAAGAACCCGGCGAAGAAAAAGCGGTCGGGCGGCAGGCCGGACAAGACGAGAGCGGCCAATGCCGCCGAGGGCCCGGGCAGTGTTGTCACTGCAAGGCCCTCCGCGATTACCGCCTGCAACAGTTTGTAGCCTGGATCGGAGACCAGCGGCGTGCCGGCATCGGAGATCAGCGCCAGGTTTTCACCCCGTTTCAGTCGCGCCAGGATCTTGGGGCGCATGCGCTCCGCATTATGTTCATGATATGCCACCAAGGGGCGACGGATGCCATGGCGAGCCAGCAGCTTGGCGCTGACCCGCGTATCCTCGCAGAGAATGGCGTCCACGGCATTCAGCGTTGCCAGCGCCCGCAAGGTGATGTCGGCGGCGTTGCCGATGGGCGTGGCGACGACGGCAAGTCCACGGATGCGCGATTGCTCCGGGGCATGGCTCTCGCTAGGCTCGGCGCTGGTTTGGGGCTTGGCAGCGGAGCGGGTACGCCGTGACTGACCTGTCGACATGGCTTGGTCGTTCCTGGATGCGTCCGATACACCCAAGCATGGGCCTGGGTTCCTGCCTGGCATTGGTTCTGGCGGCGACGCTCACTGCCTGCAACCTACCGGCTGCCGGCGGCGGCGGGCAAGCAACACCGCAGACGGCGACCCAAAGCGCCACCGCCGCGCCCAACCCAGTCCCAGAAACAACGCCCGCCGTGCCGGTCGGCCCGAAGATTCCCGGCGCCACCGCCACGGTCGGCCTGTTGGCCCCGCTTTCCGGCCCCAATGCCGGTCTCGGCCAGGCATTCACGCAAGCCGCCGAAATGGCGCTGTTCGAAGCCGGCGACCGCACCACGGCCCTTGTCATCCATGACACGGAAGCACCCGCGGGCGTGGCCGCCGCCGCCCAGGCCGCCATCGACCAGGGCGCCAACATCCTGCTGGGGCCGGCGTTCGCCGCCCATGCCAAAACGGTCGGTCCCATCGCGGCCGCGGCCCATGTGCCGGTCATCGCCTTCACCACCGACAAATCGGTCGCCGGCCCCGGGCTCTATGTCATGGGCATCCTGCCCAGCCTGCAGATCGATCGCGCCGTGGGCTATGCGTCGAGCCAGGGCTTCCAGCGCTTCGCGGCCCTGCTGCCCAATTCGCCCTATGGCCATACGGTCGCCGAGGCGCTCGCTGCCGCCACGGCCCGTTACAACGCCAGACAGGCGCAGATCGAATACTACGAAACTAATGCGGCCGAATACTCGCAAGTCGTGCAAAGACTGGCCGCCGACGGGCCGTTCGACGCCCTGCTGATCCCCGAAGGCGGCGCCCGGTTGCGTTCCATCGCGCCGCTGCTGAACTTCTTCAACATCGATACGACCAAAATCAAACTGATCGGCAGCACCTTGTGGACCGACCCCGGTCTCGCAACCGAACCCTCGCTTATCGGCGCATGGTTCGCGGCCCCGCCGGCCCAAAGCTGGGCCATTTTCGCCCAACGCTATCGCGCGACATTCGGCAGCGATCCGCCGCGCCTGGCCAGCATCGCCTATGACGCCATGGTGCTCGCGGCCACATTGAGCAAGACCGGCGATTTCAGCGATGCGGTGCTGACCCGCACCGAGGGCTTCGGCGGCGTCGACGGCGCTTTCCGCTTCACCCCGGATGGGCTGGTGCTACGCAATCTCGACATCATCGAGGTCCGCAGCTCCGGTTTCGCGGTCAAGGATGCGGCGGCGAAGGATTTCCAGCCGGTTCTGACGAACTAACCAACCAGTGCCGCCAACACGGCGTTGAGACGCTGGCGTCCAGCCTCGGTGGCGCGCAAACCTTGGCTGTCGAGTTCCACGAAGCCGCCTTCGAGCAGGCCCGCCAAGCGCGAGGGCGCGACGATCTCCTCGATCTCGCAGCCCAGCACGCCGCGCAACCGCGGCCGCGAAATGCCGGCGGCAAGACGCAGTCCCATCAATAGCATTTCCTCGCCTCGCTCCTGCCGCGACAGGACGCGATGTTCGCGCGTCGCATGGCCGGCGCTCTCGACGGCCGCGAGCCAGGCTTCCGGCGCGCGATGCTGGCGCGTGGCAATACGCTCGCCCGCCAGCGTCAGCCGGCCATGCGCACCCGGGCCGATGCCGAGATAATCGCCGCTTTGCCAATAGATAAGATTGTGGCGGCACTCCGCCCCGGGCCGCGCATGATTGGAAATCTCATAGGCCGGCAGCCCGGCATCGGCGAGCTTCGCCTGGGTCATTTCGTAGAGATCCGCCGCCGCCTCTTCCGTCGGCAGGATGAACTCGCCGCGACGATAGGCGCCCTCGAAGGCCGTGTTGGCCTCGATGGTCAATTGATAGACGGAGAGATGTTCGCCCGTAAGATCGAGGGCGCGGGCGAGTTCCGCCTCCCAGGCCGATAGCGTCTGCCCTGGCCGGGCATAGATGAGATCGAAGCTGAAGCGCCCGAAATGCCGCCGGGCAAGATCGAGGGCGGCGAGCGCCTCGGCGGCGTCATGACCGCGGCCGAGAAAGCGCAAGGCCGTATCGTCCAGTGCCTGTATTCCAAGCGACAGGCGATTGACGCCGGCGGCAGCGAGATCGGCGAAATTCGCTGCTTCGACCGACGTCGGATTCGCCTCCAGGGTTATCTCGATATCCGGGCTCAGCGGCCAGTGCCGGGCGATGCGCTCGATCAGCGCCGCCACAGTCGCGGGCGGCATCAGCGAGGGCGTGCCGCCGCCGAAGAAGACACTGTCGACGCTCCGCCCGGCAAGCGTAGCCGCGTAGTGATCCAGCTCCGCCAGCAAGGCCCGGCACCAACGCTTCTGGTCGACCTGTTCGCGGACATGGCTGTTGAAATCGCAGTACGGGCATTTCGACCGGCAAAAGGGCCAGTGCAGATATATCCCGAAGCCGCCGTCGAAAGGCGCCGGACTCACGTGGCAAACCGGGCTCTCGTGGCGAACCTGGCTCACGGGGCAAAACAGGCGGCGACGAGCCGACGGAAGGCTTCGGCGCGATGGCTGATCTGATGTTTGCCGACAGGGTCCATCTCGCCGAAGGTCTGACTGCGGCCGTCCGGCAGGAACACGGGGTCAAAGCCGAAGCCGCGACTGCCCCGCGGCGGCCAGACGAGCCGGCCCTGCACCTGGCCCTCGAAGGATTCCACATGGCCGTCGGGCCAGGCGAGCGCCAGCACCGCGACGAAATGCGCCCTGCGATCGGCATCGGGGCCAAGTTGCCGCTCGACCCGCTGCATGGCCATGGCAAAATCCTTCTTGGGTCCCGCCCAGCGCGCCGAATAGACGCCAGGGGCGCCGCCGAGGGCATCGACCGCCAGGCCCGAATCGTCGGCCAGCGCCGGCAGATTTGCGCTCCGCGCCGATGCCAGCGCTTTCAGCTCGGCATTGGCCCGAAATGTCTCGCCGGTTTCCGCCGGTTCGGGCAGGCCGAGATCGCCGGCGCCGAGGCATTCGACGGCATAGGGGGCCAGCAGATCGGCGATCTCCTTCAGCTTCCCCGGGTTATGGCTGGCGATGACCAGCCGGCCGCCGTCGAATCGCCGCGCCATTGTCAGGCGATGCCGAGCGCGGCGCGCTGGGTGGACAGCAGCACCGCACAGCCCTTGCGGGCCAGCGCCAGCATGGCGAGGAAGGCTTCCTCGGCGAAAGGCTTCTGCTCGGCCGTGCCTTGTATCTCGACGATGCCGCCGCTGTCGGTCAGCACGAAATTCGCATCGGCATCGGCCTTGCTGTCCTCCTCATAGTCGAGGTCGAGCAGGGGCTCGCCCTTGGCGATGCCGCAGGAAATCGCGGCGACCTGGCCGGTCAGCGGCAGCTTGGTGATGGCGTTGATTTGTTGCAGATAGCGGAAGGCGAGATAGAGGGCGACATAACTGCCGGTGATCGCCGCCGTGCGGGTGCCCCCGTCGGCCTGGATGACGTCGCAATCGATCTTGACCTGGCGTTCGCCGAAGCCGCCCAGATCGGTGACCACGCGCAAGCTGCGCCCGATCAACCGCTGGATCTCATGGGTGCGGCCGCCCTGCCCGCCGCGCGCCGCCTCGCGGTTGCCGCGCGTGTTGGTTGCTCGCGGCAGCATGCCATATTCGGCCGTCACCCAGCCCCGCCCGCTGTTGCGCAGGAAAGGCGGCACCGAATTCTCGACCGAAGCCGTGCAAAGCACATGGGTATCACCGAAACGCACGAGGCAGGAGCCCTCGGCATATTTGTTCACGCCCGTCTCAAGCAAGACGGGACGCAGCTCGTCGGCCGCGCGGGCATTGGCACGCATTGAACGCTTCCTTCGCTGATGTGGCGGGAAGCTAACGCGCCGGCTTCAGGATTGCCAGTACCGCCGGATCGCCGGCGCAAGCCAGCGCCTCGCGCCGGGCCGGGCCGCTCGAGAGCGCCGTGGGCGGCCCCGCTGCCTTACCGCTTATATTGGCAGCGGGCCCTTGCGTTGACGCCTAGAGGGGCGCTCACTACATTCCCGACTGGCCCATGAACATGTTGACCTCATCGCTTCCGGGGTTGCGCGAACTTAGCGAGCGCTCCCGCGAGATCTTCCGCCATATCGTCACCGCCTATGTCGAAAGCGGTGAGCCGGTCGGCTCGCGCACGATTTCGCGCCGCCTGGGCATGACCTTATCGCCGGCGACGATCCGCAATGTGATGGCCGATCTGGAAGGGGCTGGCCTCCTCTATGCCCCCCATACCTCCGCCGGACGCCTGCCGACCGAAATGGGTTTGCGGCTTTTCGTCCATGGTTTGCTTGAGGTCGGCGGGTTGACCGAGGCCGAACGGCAATCGATCGAGGGACAATGCGCCGCCGGCGGCCGCAACATGGGCGACGTGCTGGAACAGGCGACAAATGCCCTTGCGGGCCTCTCGCATTGCGCCGGATTGGTGGTGGCGCCGAAGTCGGAACGCGCGCTGCGCCATATCGAATTCGTGCATCTCGGCCCCGGCCGCGCGCTGGTCGTCATCGTGACCGACGACGGGCAGGTCGAGAACCGCGTCATCGACGTGCCCATGGGCCTGCCAAGCTCTTCATTGATCGAGGCCAGCAACTTCCTCTCGGCCCGCCTCGTCGGCCGCACGATCGCCGCGGCCAAGAAGGAGATCGCCCAGGAGCTGGAGGCCCAGCGCGCCGAACTCAACCAATTGACCCAGCGCGTCGTCGAGGCCGGGCTTGCCAGCTGGTCGGCGGACAAGGATAGCGCCCTCATCGTGCGCGGCCAGGCCAAGCTTCTCGACGACATCACCGCGCTCAGCGATCTGGAGCGAATTCGAAGCCTGTTCTCGGCCCTTGAAAGCAAACAGGCGCTGGCCCGGCTTCTGGAGGCGACGGAGAGCGCCGAGGGCGTGCAGATCTATATCGGCGCGGAGAGCGAGCTGTTCGGGCTCGCCGGCTGCTCGCTGGTTGTCGCCCCCTATCGCAACGGCCAGCAGCGCGTGGTCGGCGCTGTCGGGGTCATCGGGCCAACGCGCCTCGACTATGCCCGCGTCATCCCCATGGTGGATTTCACCGCCCAGTTGATCGGGCGGATCATCGGCTAGGACGGAGAGAACGAGAGATGTCGACGGCACCGGACAATCCTCCGGAACAGGAATCGGATCTGACGCCTTCGCCCGAGCAGGGCGGTGGTGGTGCCGACGGCACGCCCGATCTGGCCGCTCAGCTCGAGCAGGCGAAGGCGGAGGCGGCTGCACTCAAGGATCAGCTGTTGCGCGCGCTGGCCGATGCCGAGAACACGCGCCGGCGCAGCCAACGCGACCGGGAAGAATCCGCCCGCTATGCCGCGGCCCCTCTGGCCAAGGAGATTGTGCCGGTCGCCGACAATCTGGCGCGCGCGCTGGCCGCGGTGCCCGAGGAGGCGCTGGCCGAGGACGAGGCGTTGAAGAATCTGGTGGACGGCATCGCCGCCACGGAGCGTCAGTTATTGGCCGCTTTCGAGCGTCACGACATCAAGCGCATCGATCCCCTGGGCGAGAAGTTCGATAGCCACCTGCACCAGGCGATGTTCGAACTGCCGGGCACGGGCAAGCCGGCCGGCACCGTAATCCAGGTTCTGCACGCGGGATATGTCCTGCATGACCGATTGCTGCGCCCGGCCCTGGTCGGCGTCGCCAAAGCGGAGTCGGCCAAGGAAGCAGCGAACGACGACGCGGCGCTGAACGGCGTGCACCAGACCGGCGTTGTCGACGACGATATCCGCTAACGGTCGAATAAATCCGTCGGGCCTGCGGCGGGCCGGCCCTCGCGGGCGATGGCGTCGCGATACATGATCGCGATGCGGCGATAGAACTGCGGCCAGGCGAAATGCTCGGCGCGCGCGCGGGCCGCGAGCGCCATGCGCCGGCGCAAGGCCTCGTCGCCGGCGAGCTGGCGCAACCTGGCGGCGAGCGCCTCCACGTCGCCCACGGGCACGATAAAGCCCTCGATCCCATCGCGCACGGCCGAGCCGGCATTGGCCGAGACGATGCAGGGCAGGCCGGCGGCCAGCGCCTCATAGATGACATAGACGCCGCCCTCGGCGAGCGAGGGAAAGACGAACATATCCGCGCTCTGATAGATCTCGTGCAACCGGGCGTGGGGCACGAAACCCAGATAGCGCACGCCCCGTCTCTGCAGGCCGAGCAGCTCGACGATATAGCGGTCGCGCGGCGCCCCGGCAAAGCAGAGTTCGCCGTCGCGCAAGCCCGCCGCGTCCCAGGCTTCGAGCAGATGATGCACGCCCTTGCGCACCGACATCTGCCCCGCGAAGAGAGCGCGCAACGGCCCCGGCGGCCGCAGCACTTCGGCCGGCCGAAAGCGCATCGTGTCGACGCCCAACGGCATGCGGAAAATGCGCCCCGGCTCGACGCCATAGTCGATCAGCGAGCGTTCGGCGAAAGCCGATTGCGCCACATGGAAATCCGCCCGTGGCAATTCGGCCAGGAGTTCGGCCGAGGGCTGCCGCGGCTCGGGCCAGGGAACGTCGAGACGGCGATATTCGGCCGCCACCAGCGGCAATGTCGCGGGCGGCAATGTCGATTCCAGCAGGGCGGTCAGGCCGCGTTCCTTGGCGGCGGCGAGACTTCGAACGCAGGATTCCTGAAACCCGTGGAAAATGCCCGACGTCCCGCGCGCCACATGACGGGTGAGCCAGCGCGCCGCCATCCGGTCATGCAGCCCATTGCCCAGGCGATAATCCTTGAACCAGCCATGGAACAGTTCCGGCAGCGGGCCGGAGACCTGGGTGACCAGGGATTCATCCATGCCGTCGAGGCGCCGGCGATCGAGCTTCTCCTCGATCCGCTGCCGGCGTTCGCGCGGCAGGATCCGCAGCAGTGGCCAGGGAAAGCGATCGGGCTTGTAGTAAAAGCCGGTAAGGAAATCCGTCGCAATGCCCGAGGCGGCGGCACCGGCCGGCACGCGATACATATTGCCCTGTCTGGAGGGATGGCTGACCACCGCGCGCATCGCGCTCACGATGCCTCAATCACGGCGAGATAGGCGCGGGCGGCGGCCTCAGGCCCGTGCTGGGCGAGATGGGCGGGCGCGCCCGCGAGAAGTTCGGCAATGCGCCTCGGCGCGCTGAGAAGTTCGGCCAGCCGCGCCGTCAACGCCGCGACATCGCCATTGGGAAAGGTCGCGCCGCAGGGGCCGATGGCCTGGGGCAATCCGCCGCCGGCCGAGCCGACCACGGCAAGTCCGCAGGCGATGGCCTCCAGCGCCACGATGCCGAACGGCTCGTCCCACAGGGATGGCACGACCAGAATGCGCGCCTCGTTCAGCCGACGCACCAGCGCTTCCCCGGCGAGAGATCCGGCAAATTCCACCTGCGGGGCGAGACCGAGCTCGAATGCCCGCGCGCGAAGCGCGGGCGCTTCCGGCCCCTCGCCGATGAT
>JBGPNG010000024.1:0-9673 GCA_041487395.1 Dongiaceae bacterium | reverse complement strand
GCCGTCGAGCTCCAGAAGATCGAGTTTTTCCTTGAGCAAGGCGATGAAGGGCCGGAAACGCTTGCGTTGCAGCCCGCCCCGATAGAGGTCGTCGGGCGCCGAATTGGACGTGGCGACGACGACGAGATCTTCGTCGAACAGGGCTGCGAACAGCCGGCCGAGCAGCATGGCGTCGGCGATGTTGGTCACTTGGAACTCGTCGAAGCAGAGCAGCCGGCCTTCGGCGGCAATCGCCTTGGCGAGCGCGGGGGATCGGATCGCCGCTCGCCGTCCGGCGCCAGCGATGCAGCGATCCGTGCACCTCCAGCATGACGGCGTGGAAATGGACTCGCCGCTTCTTTTCGACCGGCGCGCCGGCAAAGAACATGTCCATGAGCATGGATTTGCCGCGGCCGACCCCGCCGAAGATGTAGAGGCCCTGGGATTCCGGTGCCGCGCGATGGCCGAGGCCCAGACGCTCGCGCCAGCCGCTGCGCGCGCCCTGGCGGGCAAGCGCGTTGTGAAGAGATTGCAGTTTTTCGGCGGCGAGAAGCTGGGTTGGGTCGGGCTGCAGCCTGCCCTCGGCGCGATGCCGACGATATGCGGCGAGCGGACCGTCGAGCATAGCCGGCGGGTCGCTTGCTTCTGCAGCGCCCAGCGCCACCGCCGCCTCGTCCTTCATCGGCCGCCGGCCACCCTCAGAATTGCCCCGGTCATATAGGAGGCCGCATCGGACAGCAGGAACAGGATCGGCCCCGCCACTTCCGCCGGGGTCGCCATGCGTCCCATGGGTACCGTGGGCACGATGCGGGCCACGCGGCTCGGGTCGCCGAGATGAATCTCGGTGTCGATCATGCCGGGCTCGACGGCGTTGACGCGGATGCCTTCGCGCGCGACTTCCTTGGCAAGGCCGATGGTCATGGTGTTGATGGCGCCCTTGGAGGCGGCGTAGTGGATGAATTCGCCAGGGCTGCCCAAGGTGGCGGCCGCGGAAGAGACATTGACGATGGCGCCGCCCGAACCGCCATGGGATGTGGACATCCGCTTCACTGCCTCGCGCGCGCACAGAAAACTGCCGATGACGTTGATCTCAAAGACGCGGCGCAGGTCCTCGTCGGCCAGCTGATCGAGCCGGCTGCTCCTGCCGACGATGCCGGCGTTGTTGACCAATCCGTCGAGCCGGCCGAAGCGCCGCTCCGTCGCGGCGAAAAGCCGCAGCACGTCGGCCTCGACCGACACGTCGGCCTGAATCGCCACGGCGCTGCCGCCGGCGGTTTCGATATCGCGCGCGACCGCTTCGGCCGCGGGGCCGGCGCCCATGTAATTGACCACCACGCGATATCCGGCCTTGCCGAGAGCCCGCGCCGTTGATGCACCGATGCCACGGCTGGCGCCGGTGACGATGATGGCCTTGTTCATGGCCCAGTGATTACATGTTCTCAAGCGCGCGCGCGAGGGGATCGTAGCTTTTTTGGTTACGCCGATCGCTGAAACGAAAGAACCCACCCTCACCCCGACTCTCTCCCGCCCTGAGGGCGGCAGACGGAGCAAAAAGAGATCTCCTCTCCCCCAAGACATCGGGGGAAAGGTCAGGTGAGGGGGTTCGGATCAACGTGCCGCGATCGCGCCCAAATATTTCGCACCTCAGCGGCGCGCCACCATTTGCTTCTTGATCTCGGCGATGGCCTTGGCCGGGTTCAGGCTCTTCGGGCAGGTGCGCGTGCAGTTCATGATGGTGTGGCAGCGATAAAGGCGGAACGGATCTTCCAGATTGTCGAGACGCTCGCCGGCGGCTTCATCGCGACTGTCGGCGATCCAGCGATAGGCCTGGAGCAGGACCGCCGGGCCCAGATAGCGATTGCCTTTCCACCAGTAACTGGGACAGGCGGTCGAGCAGCAGAAGCAGAGGATGCACTCCCACAACCCGTCGAGTCGGGCGCGTTCTTCCGGCGATTGCGGCCGCTCGCGCTCCGGCGGCGGGGTCGTCGTTTTCAGCCAAGGCTCGATGGAGGCATATTGGGCATAGGCCTGATTCAGATCGGGCACCAGGTCCTTCACCACCGGCATATGGGGCAAGGGATAGATTTTAACCTCGCCCTTCACCTCGGAAATGTATTTGGTGCAGGCCAGCGTATTGGTGCCGTCGATGTTCATTGCGCAGGAGCCGCATACGCCTTCGCGGCAGGAGCGACGGAAGGTCAGCGTCGAATCGACCTCGTTCTTGATCTTGATGAGGGCATCGAGAACCATCGGCCCGCATTCGGCAAGATCGAGTTCGTAGCTGTCGAGGGAGGGATTGCCGGCCTCGTCCGGATTCCACCGATAGATCTTGAAGGTCTTGGGCCTCTTGGCGCCCGGCTTGCCGGCATGGGCCTTGCCGGTGCCGACCTTCGAGTTCTGCGGAAGCGTGAGCGCGGCCATGGCTCGAATTTCCCTTAATAGACCCGCGCCTTGGGCGGGAAGGATTGCACGTCGTTGCTCAGCGGCTGAAGGTGGACCGGCCGGTAATCGATGCGCGGTTTGCCCTCATCGCCCAGCCAGGCGATCGTGTGTTTCATCCAAGTCGCGTCGTCGCGGGCCGGGAAATCCTCGCGCGCATGGGCGCCCCGGCTTTCGGTGCGATTGGCGGCCGACACGATGGCCACCATCGCCTGGGCCAATAGATTGTCGAGTTCGAGGGTTTCGACCAGATCGCTGTTCCAGATGAGGGAGCGGTCCGCCACCTTGAGATGACCGCGCTTGGCCCAGGATTGCTGGAGCTTGGCCACACCCTGGGCCAGGGTCTCACCGGTGCGGAATACGGCGCAATCGGCCTGCATGATGCGTTGCATCTCCATGCGCAGAGCCGCCGTCGGCACCTCGCCATCGGCATGGCGGGCGCGGTCGAAGCGGGCGAGCGCCGCCTCGCCGGCATCGGGGGCAAGATCCGGCTGGCGGGCAGCCGGCGCCACCACCTCGGCAGCGCGCAACGAAGCGGCGCGGCCGAAGACGATGAGATCGAGCAGCGAGTTGGAGCCGAGCCGGTTGGCGCCATGCACGGAAACGCAAGCCGCTTCGCCGATGGCCATCAACCCCGGCACCACGGCGTCGGGATCGCCGTTCTTCAGCGTCACCACCTCGGCCCGGTAATTGGTCGGGATGCCGCCCATGTTGTAGTGACAGGTCGGCAGGACCGGGATCGGCTCCTTGGTCACATCTACGCCGGCGAAAATGCGGGCCGTCTCGGCGATGCCGGGCAGCCGCTCATGGATCAGCTTGGCGTCGAGATGCTCCAGGTGGAGATCGATGTAGTCCTTGTTCGGGCCGACGCCGCGGCCCGCGCGCATCTCCAAGGTCATGGCCCGGCTGACCACGTCGCGCGAGGCCAGGTCCTTGGCCGAGGGTGCATAGCGCTCCATGAAGCGTTCGCCCGCAGAGTTGGTCAGATACCCGCCCTCGCCGCGCACGCCCTCGGTGATCAGGCAGCCGGCGCCGTAGATCCCCGTCGGATGGAACTGGATGAATTCCATGTCCTGCAGCGGCAATCCGGCGCGCAGCGCCATGGCATTGCCGTCGCCCGTGCAGGTATGGGCCGAGGTGCAGGAGAAATAGACGCGCCCATATCCGCCGGTCGCCAGCACCGTCATCTGGGCGCGGAAACGGTGGATGCCGCCATCCTCCAGCGACCAGGCCATGACGCCGCGACAGACGCCGTCTGAATCCATGATCAGGTCGAGGGCGACGTACTCGATGAAAAACTCGGCTTGATGCTTCAGCGCCTGCTGATAGAGCGTGTGCAGGATGGCATGACCGGTGCGATCGGCGGCGGCACAAGTGCGCTGCGCGATACCTTCGCCATAGCGCGTGGTCATGCCGCCGAAGGGCCGCTGATAGATCTTGCCCGCCTCGGTGCGGCTGAAGGGCACGCCGTAGTGCTCAAGCTCGATCACCGCGGGGATCGCCTCGCGCACCATATATTCGATGGCATCCTGGTCGCCCAGCCAGTCGGAGCCCTTGACCGTGTCGTACATATGCCAGCGCCAGTCGTCCTCGCCCATATTGCCGAGGGCCGCACTCATGCCGCCCTGGGCAGCCACGGTGTGGCTGCGGGTCGGGAAGACCTTGGTGATGCAGGCGGTGCGCAAGCCTTTTTCGGCCATGCCGAATGTGGCGCGCAGACCCGCACCCCCGGCGCCGACGACGACCACGTCGTCACTATGATCGATCACGTCGTAGGCTTTGCCGTCCTTCATGGCTTCAGCCCGCAAACGCGATGATGGTGAGAGAAATATATCCGGCGACGAACAGGCCGAGGCAGGCGAGCTTGGCCAACAGGGTAAGGACGAGTCTTCGCCATTCGGTATCGACGTAATCGTCGATCACCACCTGGAGTCCAAGGGCGGCATGCCAGAAAACAGCGCCCAGCAGGACGAGCATCAGACCATATGTCACGGGCTCGCTGAGCCAATCGGTGACGGCCGCATGATCGGCCCCGGTGTGGACCACTAAACCAATGACGAACCAGACGACGAAGGGAATGAGCAGCAGCGCGGTCACGCGCTGAGCCCACCAATGCCGCAAGCCTTCCTTGGCCGCACCTTGGCCCCGCGCCCGGGCAAGCGCCGTGCGATGATCGATCATCAGAACGCCCCCAGATACCAGTAGCCGGCGCTGAAGGTGCCCAACGTCAGCAACAGCGCGACGATCAGCGCCGTCCAGCCGCTGGCATAGGCGGTCTTCAGTTCGAAGCCGATGCCCGCATCCCAGAACAGATGCCGGATGCCGTTGGCGAGGTGATAGAAGAGCGCGAAGGCCCAGGCGAAAAGCAGGGTCCGGCCATACCAAGAGCCGGCCACGGTCTGGGCGCAGTCGAAAGCGCGAGCGCCCATGGCGGCGGCAATGAGCCAGGCGACGAGAACCGCCGCGCCCAGCATGAGACCGAGGCCGGTGAAGCGGTGCAGGATCGACAAGGTCGAGGTGAGTTGCGGCTTATAAATCTGCAGATGCGGCGAGAGCGGGCGATTTGCCGTCGACATGCGGCGATCCAGTTCTGTGCTGCGCTGCAACGATCGACCTCAGGATGTAGCTTTACCGCCGATCCAAGTCAACGGAGTGGGCACTGTGGGCAATTCTGTGGATAGAAGCGCATGAAATGTGCGTGACCGACAGAATCATTCACAAGAATCTCGCCTGCCGGCAAAGGGCGCGGTTGTCCCGGACGCCAAGTCGCGTCACCCTTTGCCCTAGTACGCGAGAGCGTCGAATTCGCGTTTCCGGCAATGCTCCGCTTGCGGGGTTTTATCGGATCATCGCGGGTTCGCGGGCGGCTTCGTCCTTCCCAGGGCAGGTCGCCCGGCGCCGATGGCTTGGGCGAGCCGCGTCCTGTCGCGGTTGCCCAGGTTGTCGGGGCGGAAGGCCAGGTCGTTCTCAACAGGACTTGCCTTCCGGTCACGGGGGTCGCGGCATGACGCTGGCGCTTCGCCAGGCGTCGTGAATGGCCTCGGCGATGCCCGGGCTTCGCTTTCGGGCGAAGTTCGCATCGCGGCCGGAGGTCGGTCGAGAACCGACAGGCCCTTCGCCGGGCGGGGTTCCCGGTCCGAGGGAGCCCGTTGCCATGGCAGCGGCGCCGGTCGCGATTCTGAAGGTCCGGCTTGGCGCGCCGTCGGCAGGAACGCCCCGCCGTTTTTTCGTGCAGGAGCTCTAAAGGCTCCGAAGGCGTCGGGAGCACCCCTCCTCCGGGGCGCGTTTGCGGTTGATGGCGACATCGCCCGCACCCGACGCCTTCTCCTTTATCATGGCCGAGTCGCGGGCCTCAACGGCATTTTGTGGAAATTGCCAAGGTCGCCGCTATATCTGGCGGGGCAGAATGGCCGTGTAGTCGAGATCCAGGAGCAGGTCGGAACCTTCCACCGGGAAATCGGCGCAAGGGCGGTCTTTTGTGGCGTATGTGCGAATCCGAAGCGCGCCGGCGTCCTGCCGACGCGGCAGTTCTAATTTTTCAGTCACCTTGCTCCAGGCATAGACCGTATCCCCGGCAAAACAGGGATTGAGATGCCGACCGCCGTTGATGGCGGCGACGCGCAACGCGTTGCCGAGGCCGTTGAAGCTGAGGGCGCGGGCGAGGCTGATGACATGGCCGCCGTAGACGATGCGCCGGTTGAAGCGGCCGCTCTTCTCCGCATGCTGGTTGAAATGCACTTTGGCGCTGTTCTGATAGAGCCTGGTCGCCGTCATGTGGCAGGATTCTTCGACCGTCATTCCATCCACGTGATCGATCGCTTCGCCCACGGCGTAGTCGTCCCAGTAATGCGGGCTGCCGGCGAGCGCTGCGTCATAGTCGGAGAGATCGATACCTTCGGGAAGGCGGAGTGCCTCTGCCGGCACGCTCTCCGCCAAGAAGGGGGCGACAGCCTCCGGCACCTTGCCGGCGCGATCGCGCTTGCGCACCATCACCCAGCGAACGTAATCGAGGACGGTTTCGCCGTGCTGATTGATCCCGATGGTCCGGACGTGGACGACGCCAGTCTCGCGGTTCGAGTTCTCCTTTAGGCCGATGACGAGCGACGAGGCACTGAGCGTATCGCCCGGATATACGGCGACACCGAAGCGTCCGTCGGCATAGCCCAGATTGGCGACGGCATTGAGCGAAATGTCGGGCACGCTGCGCCCGAAAACGATGTTGAAGACGAGCATGTCGTCGAGGGGGGCCGCGCGCAGATTGAGCCGGCGGGCGAACTCGTCGGAACTGGCGAGCGCGAAGCGGGAGCCGGTGAGAGCGATGTAGAGCGTTCGCTCAGCCGTGCCCACGGTGCGCGGCGTGGCATGGAGAATCGTTTCGCCGATCCGGAAGTCCTCGAAGAAGCGGCCCGGATCGGTTTTAGCAGCATTGGTTTTGGCAGCGCTCAAGCGCGCGCCTCGAGTTCGACGATTGCCGCGGCGAGATCGGCGATGCGCCGCGCATTCAGCACATGCAGATTTTCGACCAACCGCCCGTCGACCACGACGATGCCTCTGCCCTCGGCCATGGCGGCGGCATGGGCCGCGATGATGCGCTCGGCCCCGGCGATCTCGTCTTTCGTGGGCGCGAAGATCTTGTTGGCGATGTCGATGGTCTTGGGGTGGATCAGCGTCTTGCCGTCGAACCCCAGATCATGGCCCTGGTGACAGGCCTGTTCGAATCCCCCGATGTCGTCGAGATCGAGATGAACGCCATCCAAAATCGCCAGGCCATAGGCGCGCGCCGCCAGGATGCACAAGCCCAGGCTGGTCAGCATCGGCAAGCGGTCGCGGGTGTGGGTGGCATGCAGGTCGTTGGCGAGATCGGAGGTGCCCATGACGAAGCAATTGACCCGCGGGCTGGATCCTGCGATCGCCTCGGCATTCAGGATGGCGCGCGGCGTTTCCATCATGCACCAGAGGGAAAGATCGGCCGGCGCATCGTTGGCCGCCATCACGGTTTGCGCCTGGCGCACCGATTCGACGTTCTCCGTCTTGGGCAGCAGAACCGCATCGGCGCCGGAGGTAGCGGCCGCGACCAGATCGGCATAGCCCCAGGGCGTGTTGAGGCCGTTGACACGGATGACGATCTCGCGCCTGCCATAGCCGCCGGCTTTGACCGCGTTCACCACCTGGATCCGCGCATCGCGCTTGGCGTCGGGCGCCACCGCATCCTCCAGATCGAAGATCAGGACGTCGGCGGAGAGCGCCTTCGCCTTTTCCATGGCGCGCAGATTGGATCCCGGAACATAAAGGACGCTGCGGCGAGGGTGAGCGGTCTGAAACAAGCGGACGACCTCCGGGGCAAGACGCCGCGACTATAATGGAGGCCGGCGCTGTGGCAAAGTCGCGGGCCCATGAACATCCTCTCCCTCCAGTCGCGCGTCGCCTACGGCCATGTCGGCAATTCTTCGGCCGTGCCCGTGCTCCAGCGCCTCGGCCATCAGGCCTGGCCGGTGGATACGACGCTGCTGTCCAACCATCTGGGTTATGCGAGTCATGGCGGACACATCCTGCCCGCGGCCGAGGTGGCTTCGGTGATCGAGGGTCTCGGCAAGCTCGGCCTCTTCGGGCGGCTCGATGCGCTGCTGACCGGATTTCTGGGCCAGGCGGCGGATGTCGCCGTCGATGCGCTGGCGCGCCTGCGCAACGAAAGCCCCGCCGCCCTTTATTGCCTCGACCCGGTGATGGGCGAGCGCAAGGGCGGGCTCTATATCGGCCCCGTTGCGGTTGAAACAATCGCCGGCCGCCTGCTGCCGCAAGCCGACCTGCTGCTGCCCAATGCCTTCGAACTCGACTACCTCGCCGGCGCTCGCACGCGCAATCTGGTGGAGGCGATGGCGGCCGCGGACTCGCTGCGCCGTCGCGCCCGGTCCGGTGCCGTCGTCGTGGCGACAGGGCTCGACCGAGAGGACGGGCCGTCGGATCGCATCGAGGTTCTGGCCGTCGGCGACAACGGCGTCTGGCTTGCCGAAGTGCCCCGGCTCGATGTGCCGGCCCATGGTGCTGGCGATCTCTTCGCCGCCCTCTTTCTCGGCCATTATCTGGGCCAGCGCGATCTGCCGGCGGCACTGACCAAGGCGATGGATTCGACCCATGTGGTCTTCACCCGATCGATCGGCCGGATGGAATTGGCCCTGGTCGCGAGCCTGGGGGTTCTCGCCGATCCGCCGAAGACGGCGAAGATCAAAAAGATCGGTTGAAAGTGAGGAAGTTCCGGGGACATGAGGAAGTTCCCGAGGAAGTTCCGGGGATGGAAGTTCTGGAGTTCCGGGGACATAATACATGGAGTTCCGGAGTTCCGGGGAGTTCCGGGGACATAATACATAATTCATTGGAGTTCCAGGAGTTCCAGCCAGGAGTTCCAGGGACATAATACATAATTAAAGCACCCTTCTGGCCTTCGACTTAGGGCCGGCTGTTAGCGGACGAGCTTGCGCCTGAGTCGCCTCGCCAGCCGGGCGACGAATATAGTGGAGCCGAGCGGCCGGCCGGTTCGCTTGCCGGTGCGGATCGCCTTGTGCGCTCTGTGGGCAGCAGGATGAGATGCACGTGATTGGGCATCAGGCAATAGGCCCATAGCGCCACGCCGGCCGCCCGACAGCCTTCGGCCAGGAGCGCGCGATAGGCTTCATAGTCGTCATCGCCGAAAAAGACTTGCTGGCAGCGATTGCCGTGATGCGGCAGACCAGCTGCCACAACTCTCGTCAATCGCGCCATGACGTGTTATCCGTCTGCCGCCGTCAATTAAGTATTGTGTCCCCGGAACAACTGTCTCTGTGGTTCGGCTCCCTTCTGAAAGTGCTACGCCACCAACTCGTGCTGCACCAGATGCTCGGCGATCTGCACGGCGTTGAGGGCGGCCCCTTTTCGCAGATTGTCGGAGACGATCCACATGGAAAGGGCGTTTTCCATCGTCGCATCCTGGCGCAGCCGGCTGACATAGACCGCGTCTTCGCCGGCGCATTCCACCTGGGTGACATAGCCTTCGTCGGCGCGATGGTCGACGACGCTGACGCCGGGTGCTGCGCGCAGGGCCGCCAGCGCCGTTGCCTCGTCGATGGGCGTCTCGAATTCCACATTCACCGCTTCGGCATGGCCGATGAACACCGGCACCCGCACGCAGGTCGCCGTGACCGCGATCCTGGGATCGAGAATCTTCTTCGTCTCGACGCTCATCTTCCATTCCTCCTTGGTCGAGCCGTCGGGCATGAAGACG
>JBGPNG010000023.1:0-9776 GCA_041487395.1 Dongiaceae bacterium | reverse complement strand
TCGATCACGGTGCCGGCAGTTGGTCCAAGAGTTTGGGCCAGATGCTGAACCTGGATCTGCTGATCAAGACCTTGGATGTCACGCAATCCAGCAGCGGCGATGATCTGACGGCGACCGACGTGTCCTATCAGATCGCTTCGACCGACGCCGGCCAGGGTGCCTTCGACCAGAAGGGCGCGTTCGTCGCCAAGCAATTGGTCATCGGCGGCAAGGACGGCCATGTGACCGCAAGCGACCTGTCGATGACCTCCAACATCACCGGCATAAAGCTGGCTGAAATGGCCGCCTTGCAGGACGAATGGAAAAAGGCCATGGCGGCCGATAAGCCCGACCAAATGCTTCCGATCGTCGAGAAATTCATCAAACTGATGAAATCGGTGCAGGGCGGCTTCTCGGTGGGGCAAGTCAGCGTCGCCGACGCCACGCATCAGATGTTCTCGGTCGGCAGCTTCGGCTTTGATTTCGGTGCCGAAGGCCTCGACCAGCCGAAGACGAAGCTCAGCACGGGCTTGCGCTATGCCGGTCTGGCGATTCCAGACGCTCAGTCCACGGTCGGGCCCGCTGGGGCCGAATTGTTGCCGAGCGACTTCGGCATCAAATTCGGCATGGATGACGTGCCGGTGGCAACGGCAATCGACATCGCGGCGAAGAACTCGGTGGGTGCCGATTTGACGAACGAGGGCGCGTTGATGGGTGTCGGCATGTCGATGGCGGGCGCGATCGAACAGGCGCTCGTCCAGGCGGCCACCAAGATCAACATCTCCGATGGCGCCATCACCGCACCGGCCTTCACCAGCAAGTTCAGCGGTCAGGTGCTGGCCGATCAAGCGGCGGCGATGGGGGCGAGTGGAAGCTTCGATATCCTGATCTCCGATCTCGATGCGATCATCGCCAAGATCTCGGCCCATTCCGACGATCCGTCCTCAGCGCAGATCGTGTCCGTTCTGCAGACGATGAAGGGCCTCAGCGATCGCGCTACCAATGCGGCGGGCCAGCCGACCGATCACTTCAAGGTCACCCTGGATACGCAGGGCACGACGCTGGTCAACGGCAAGCCCCTGCCGACGGGGCCGTAGTCGTCGAGCGTAGAGAAGGAAAAGGCGGGCGACCGGTGGGTCGCCCGCCTGGTGGTTTTTTGAGGAACGTTAAGCTGCCTGTGTCAGCCGGCCTTCGATGCTGGCGATGAACATCTTCTTCATCTCCGGCACGCCGGCGGGAATCGGATTGCCGCCGGCCGTGGGATCCACCGCCGCCATTTCCGACAGCACGTCGATGCGATCGCTGCCGACGCCGATATCCTTCAGCGTGTGGGGGATGCCGATCTCCTTGCGCAAGGCCAGCACCCAGCTCATGACCGACTTGAACGAGGGGCTGGGCAGGCCGAGCCAAGCGGCAAGCCGGGTCATCTTCTCGTCGATCGCCGCGCGGTTGAACTCCAGGACATAGGGCATGACCACGGCGTTGGTCAGGCCGTGATGGGTGTCATAGACCGCGCCAACCGGATGGCTCAGCGAATGGATGGCGCCCAGGCCCTTCTGGAAGGCCGTGGCCCCCATGCTGGCCGCCGCCATCATATTGGCGCGGGCCACGAGATTCTTGCCGTCCTTGACCGCCGTCGGCAGAGACACCTTGACCAGGCGCACGCCCTCGACGGCGATGCCATCGGCCATGGGATGGAAGCCCGGCGCGCAATAGGCTTCGAGGCAATGGGCAAGCGCGTCCATGCCGGTCGCCGCGGTCAAATGCGCAGGCAATCCCACGGTCAGGGCCGGATCGGAAATGACGATGGAGGGCAACATCTTCGGATGGAAGATGATCTTCTTGGTATGGGTCGCCTCGTTGACGATGACGGAGGCGCGCCCGACTTCCGAGCCCGTGCCCGATGTCGTCGGCACGGCGATGGTGGCGACGATTCCGTCGGGATCGGCACGGGACCAATTGTCGCCGACATCCTCGAAATCCCACATGGGTCGCTTCTGTCCGGCCATGAACGCGATGGTCTTGGCCGCATCCAGCGCGCTGCCGCCGCCAAACGCGATGATCCCGTCATAGCCGCCGTCGCGGAAAACCCTCAGCCCGTCTTCTACGTTCTTGGCCACGGGATTGCCCTTGATGTCCGAGAAAAGCCCGGTGGGCAGGCCGGCCGCCTTGTTCTTGGCAATCGCATCCTGGACCATGGGCAGCTTGGCGAGGCCGGGATCGGTCACCAGCAGGGGCTTCTTGAAGCCCAACTGCTTGCAGGCATCTGCCAGTTCGGCGATCCGGCCGACGCCGAAGCGCATGGAAGTCGGGAAGTTCCAATTACCGCGCAGGGCTGCAGCGTCGATCGCCATGGTTCAACCTCGATTATTGCTGTGCCCTGCTTTTTAGCAGGTAAGAAGGCCTACCGCCAGTTGCGGCACCGCTGGATTGCCTCGCGGAAGCGGGCGCGGCCGGAAGCGCTCAAGCGGCCCTTGGGCGTCGCCAGGCGGCCGGGCGGCGGCGCGGGCGGAAGGTTCTCCTCGGTTGCCAGGCCGGCACCGATCAGGGCCATTAGTGCCGTTCCCAGGCCGGTCAGTTCGGCGCTCGCCGGCACGCTGACTGGGCGGCCGAGAGCCTCGGCCAGGAAACCGCAGAAATAGCCATTCTTGGAAAGACCGCCGTCGATGGATATGGCGCCGGAGAGCGGCGTCACCTCGTTCATCGCGACGATCAGATCGGATGCCAGCAAGCCGATGCCTTCCAAAAGGGCTTGCATCATGTCGGCCCGGGTCGTCTCCAACCCCATGCCCAGCCACAATCCCGAGGCCTGGCGATCCCAATAGGGCGCGGCGAGGCCGGAGAGCGACGGCACGAAGACCAGCCCGCGCTCGATGGCCGGCGCTGCCGCGAAATTGTCGATCTCGGCGAAGTCGGTGAACAGGCCGAGACTGCGCGCCCAATTCACGGCAGAGGCCGCATTGTAAATCCCACCCTCGATCGCATAGGCCATGGGCGCCTTGCCGATCTGCCAGGCGACCGTGCGGTTCATGCCGGCAACGGCGTCGGGGGCGATGTCGCGCTCGGTCACCGCCAAAGCGAATGCGCCGGTGCCGAAGGTAATCTTCGCCTGGCCATTCCGCCGGCAGCCATGGCCGAAAAGGGCGGCCTGCTGGTCGACGATACTGGCACGCAGCGGCAGCCGGCCGACGGCGCCGAAATCGCCGACCGTGGGACGAATCTCGGCCAGGCTATCGATGGGCACGCCGAACAGGCGACAGAGTTCCGGATCCCATTGGCCGGTCTTCAGGTTCATCAGGCTGGTGCGCGACGCGGTGGTGACATCGGTTGCATAGACGCCGGCCAGGCGATCCAAGAAAAAGCTGTCGCTGGTGCCAAGCCTGAGCTTGCCGCGCGCCAGCAGGCTCTTCGCTGCCGGCACATGTTCGATGATCCAGCGCAGTTTGCTGGCGGAGAAATAGGGATCGAGAGGCAGGCCGGCGCGCGCCACGGTCAGGGCCTCCGCGCCGTCGGCCTTCAGCCGCTCGGTCACGTACTGCGTGCGCGCATCCTGCCAGACGATGGCGTTGGCGACGGGCTCACCGCTGTCGGCATTCCAGGCGACCACCGTCTCGCCCTGATTGTCGATGCCCAATGCCACCGCATCGCCGGCTCTCTCGATCAGGCGGCGAAGATGGTCCAGCAGTTCGCTTGCGTCATGCTCGACCCAGCCGGGCTGAGGGAAGATCTGGCGATGTTCGAATCCGCCGAGCAATTCGAACGCGCCGGACGTGTCGAGGCGGTAAGCCCTGCTGCCCGTGGTTCCTTGATCGATGGCGATGACGCAGGGCATCTCTAATCCTTGATGAATTCGACCGCGACCGAGTTCACGTCGTCCGGCAGCAGACGGGCGATGGGGAGCGACAGGCGCCGCTCCGGCAGCGCCGTCATCCAGCGACTCCACAGCTGCCGCCCGTCGGCCGAAACACGAAGCCGGCCCCGCGCGGCGCTTAAGATGCGGGCCTTCATCAGCAAGGGCGAGATATCGCCAATCGGCAAGGTCAAGCGCTGCGGATAGACATATTTCAACGGCGCGCCGATGGATACCGGAACGGCCGGCTCCGGCGGCGGCAAC
Source organism: Dongiaceae bacterium (assembly GCA_041487395.1). Classification (GTDB taxonomy): domain Bacteria; phylum Pseudomonadota; class Alphaproteobacteria; order Dongiales; family Dongiaceae; genus DASXQK01. Next base: position 5,683 of record JBGPNG010000023.1, on the reverse strand, counting down.
TGTCCGGCAAGACCGGCCGCGATGGCATCGGCTGCCGCGCAGCCTTCCGCCCAGGCAACGCCGGCGGTTTCCACCGGGCGCAGCATATTGCCGGCGACGAAGAACTGCGGATCGGACGAGCGCCAATATTGATCGATCGCGGGCCCCCTGGTGCCGGGGTCGAGCGCCAGATGGCTCTGGGCAAGGACCGCGGTTTCCGGGCGAAACTCGCCGGTGAAGACGACGCCGTCGCAGGCAATCGTCTGGCGCGCGCCGCTTCTTTCGATTTCGACTGCCTCGACTTTGTCTTTGCCGTGGATGGCGAGGAGTTTGGCTTGCGTCAGTACCGGCACGCCCAACAGCAGGCGCGCTATCCAGTCTCCCGGCCGCCGCGCGGTGATGCGCGGACCCGCCTCGATCATTGCCGCCGCCGCGATCCCGCCATGACGCAACGTCAGCAAGGCGGAAAAGGCCACGAGTTCGCTGCCGACGACGACGGCGCGACGGAATGGCCGGATACGGCTGAGATAGACGAATTGTTGCAAGGCGCCGGCGGTGGTGACCCCCCAGGGCCGGTCGCCGCTGACGAGCCGCGTGCTGCGTGGCGTCTCGCGAACGCCGAAAGCCAGCAACACCGCGCGACCGGCAATGGTACCAACGCCATTGTCCGGATGCATGACACGCACTTCGCCGCCGGGCGCGATTGCCGCGACCGTCGTCCTGGTGCGGATGTCGAGGCCCCGCACGGTTTCCGCAAGGCGCCGCGCATAGGCGGGCCCGCTCAACAATCGGTGAAACTCGCGCAAGCCAAAGGCCAGATGACCGCAATGTCGCGGCATGCCGCCCAGTTCCGCCTCGCGCTCCACCACGACGACGTTGCGGATGCCAAGGTCGGCCAGCCGCCGCGCGGCGGAAAGGCCAGCCGGCCCGCCACCCAGGATGACAACATCATGCCGGCTCATGCGCAGATCCCGTCGGCAGGTCCGCAAGCCGGCCACCTGCGATCGCCGCGACCCGGGCGCTGCAATAGAATCCCTGGCAGCGCCCCATCATCGCCCGCGTGCGTCGCTTCAATCCACCGAGATCGCCGGCCGGGAGCGGCCCCGACAAGGCCGCTTCGATTTCGGCACGCGTCGCCAATTCGCAATGGCAGACGATTTCGCCATAGCCGGGCTGGCCATGTCGGCGCGGCCGATGTTCGGCCAGATTGGGCACAGGCGTCCAAATCGGCTCGCTCGTCGTCGTGAGCGCGCCGAAATTCTTCGCATAGAGGGCGGCTGCATGTTGAGCGATACCGAGCGAACCGGTCAGGCCGGTGGAGCGAATGCCGCTTGCCGTGATCCAATGGCGATCCGCCAATGCCTCGATCTGGTAATCTTTGAACTGGGTGGCCGGCCGAAGCCCCGCATAGAGGGCGATGGCGGTCTCCCCGGCGAGGGCCGGCAGCATGCGACGCCCGCGAGCGATGAGCGCCTCGATCTCTCCGCGATCCACCGCGGCATGGTCGCGGTCATCCTGTTCCTCGGCGGTGGGGCCGACCAGCAGATTGCCGAAGATGGTGGGCGCCACCATGACGCCTTTCGTGCGCTCGCTCGGCACCGGCATGATGCAGGCGCCGATCAGCCGCGACGCCGGCTTGTCGAAGACCACGAACTGCCCCTTGCGCGGTTTGATCGTGAAGGGGCTTTGCCGCGCCATCGCTTCGACCAGATCGCCCTGGAGGCCGGCGGCGTTGACGACGACGCGGGCATCGATGGGCCCCGTCGTTGTTTCCAGGTGCCAGCGCTCGCCATCGAAATCCCCGCTCGTTACCTCGGTGTTCCGCCGAATTTCGCCGCCATGGGCCAAGCCCTGCAGGGCATAGGCGAGCGGTGCCGACCAGGGATCGATGACATGCTCCCGCGGGACCAGGACCCCGCCGAGGACGTTGCCGGCGAGTTGCGGCTCGCGCCGACGGACCTCGGCCGCATCGACCTGGCGGACATCCGCCACCCCATTGCGATGAGCCTGAGCGACGATTGCCGGCAGCTTGCCCAGCTCGTGCTCCGTCCAGGCCGCGAGAAGACCGCCGGTTTCCAACAAGGGCAGGTTTAGCTTGTCGTGGATCGCCAGATATTCGGCATATCCCGCCTGGATGCAGGCCTGTTCCAGGCTTCCCGAAGGCGCATCGAATCCGGTATGCAGCATGGCGCTATTGGCCTTGCTGACGCCCGAGAGAATGTCGGCGCCGCGCTCGATCAGCAGACATTTGACACCGCCGAGGGCAAAGCGGCGGAAGAGGGCGCATCCGACGACGCCGCCGCCGATGACGGCGAGGTCGAAGCGTTCTGTCGATGCAATCATTGTCCGGCTTTTCTACCGCGACATGGATGCTAAAGCGTCAACCCGGGCGGCAATGGCCCTGCGATCTGCGCCTTGACGGCCGCCAAGGTGGCAAGATCGCGCACCCATTCATAGTAGATGCCCTTGACCGTGGTGATCGTGGCACCCGCAGCACCCAACCGGGCAATGGCGAGGTCATGATGGGGCGGCGGCGACCCGCAGGCGTCAAAGGCGACGCTCACGCGATGACCGGCGTCCATCAGGCCGAAGGCCGAGTGAGTGACGCAAACATCGCTCTCCAGCCCCGTCAGCACGAACTGGTCGCGGCCGGTCGCTTCGACCGCCGCCCGGATGTCGGCTTGATGGAAAAGGCCGAAGACCGTCTTGTTGAATGCCGGCCTCTCCGGCGGCAACAGTGTCGCGAGTTCGGCGACGAGCGGGCCGTTGCGGGGAATATCCTCGGCGGTTGCCAGGATCGGAATGTCGAGGGCGCGCGCGGCCCGCATCAGCCAAGCGATGCGGCCGACCAGCGGGTCGCGCTGATCGAGCGGCAGTTTGTCGAGGAAGACCTTCTGAACGTCGATGACGATCAGACAGCAGCGTGCGCGATCGAGAAGGTTCGAGGCCCCCACGTCAGAGTTTCGTGCGCAGATGAAAGGATTTTGGCCGGGTCAGGTATTCGTAGCCGACCCGGCTCAAGGTGCAGCCGCGCCCCGAATCCTTGACGCCGACCCAGGCCAGGGCCGGGTCCAGATAGTCGCAGCGATTCATGAACCAGGTGCCGGTTTCGACCTGATCGCCGATGCGTACCGCCGCCTTCTCGTCCGTGGTCCAGATCGCGGCGGTCAGGCCGAAAGGATTGTCGTTCATCAGGCGGATCGCTTCTTCGTCGGAAGCAACCGGCATGATTCCGACCACCGGGCCGAAGCATTCCTCTTTCATGAAGGGATTGCGGTGGTCGAGGTCGAGCAGCACCTGGGGTGCAACATAGGCGGTACGCGGCTTGTCGGCCTTGAATTTCTTTGCGTCGATGGCGGTTTTGGCGCCGGCCTTCACGGCCTTGGCGACCTGGCCGCGGATCTCGTCCGCCGCCTTGGCGCGAACGACGGGGCCCAGATTGACGCCGCTCTCGAGCGGATTGCCGAGATTGTATTTCTCGGTCAGCGCGACCGCGCCGTCGACGAAGGGCTTGTAGATGGCCTCGTGGACATAGATGCGCTGGATGCCGCAGCAGGATTGCCCGGAGTTGAAAAAGGCGCCGTCGACCAGGTTCTCGACCGCATGGGGAAGATTGGCATCGAAACGCACATAGGCCGGATCGCAGCCGCCGAGCTCGAGGCCGAGCCCGATGAATCGCCTGGAGGCGGCCTCCACCACTGCATGGCCGCCAGGAACCGAACCGGTGAAGGCGACATAGTCGACGCCATCGGTTCCGATCAGTTTCGAGGTGTCGTCATGGGTCAGCACCAGATGATGGAACAGGCCCTTGGGCAGGCCGGCCGATCGGAAGGCTTCGGCGAAGCGCTCCGCACATAGCGGCGTCTGGGCCGAATGCTTCAGCAGCACGGCGTTGCCGGCCATGAGCGCGGGCACGACGGCATTGACCGCCGTCAGATAGGGGAAGTTCCAGGGGGCGACGACGAAAACGACGCCCAGCGGATCGCGGCGGATAAAGCGGGAGAAACCATCCTTTGCGCCCACGTCGATATCGGCCAATGCCTTGGGCGCGATATCGATCATGTATCGGGCGCGCTCTTCGAAGCCGCGGACTTCCCCCGGCGACTGGCCGATGGGGCGGCCGATCTGGCGCGTGATCTCCTCTGCAATCTCGACCTTACGGGCGACAAAGGCATCGACCGCCTTGGTCAGCAGGCGCGCCCGCTCGGCGACCGGAACTTGCCGCCAGGCCTTGGCGGCATTCTGCGCGGCCTTGAGTGCGGCTGCGATCTCGCCAGCGCTGCTGTAGGCCCGTTCGACGTAAAGACTGCCGTCGATGGGGGTGATGGTCTTTTGCATGGCGCCCATGGCTGCTCTCGTTCGTTGAGTTCTCGCTCTCAGATGATTTCGAAATAGCGGGAGAGTTCCCAATCGGTGATGTGCTTGCGGAACTCACGTTCTTCCCACTCGCGGCTGGCGGCATAGTGATCGACGAATTCATCGCCGAAGAGCTCGCGCGCCGCCTTGGATTTCTTAAGGCGCCCCGCCGCTTCGATCAAGGTTTGCGGCAAGGCCGATTTGGCGGGGAACTTCATGGCATAGGCGTTGCCCTCGATCGGCGGGGGCAGCTCCAGCTTGTGCTCGATGCCATAGAGGCCGGCGCCGAGTGCCGCGGCTAGCGCGATATAGGGATTGGCATCGGCGGCGGCGATCCGGTACTCGACGCGCTGGGATTTGGCGGCGCCAGGAATCACGCGCAATGCAGTTGTCCGGTTCTCCACGCCCCAAGTCGCCGTGGTCGGGGCCCAGAATCCGGGGATAAGTCGGGAATAGCTGTTCACCGTCTGGGCCACCATGCCCAGCATTTCAGGCATCAGAGCCTGCTGGCCGGCGACGAAATGCTGCATCAGCTTGCTCATGCCGTGCGGCCCCTTGGGGTCGTGGAAGGCCGGCTTGCCGTCCTTGCCCTTGAGCGAGATGTGGATGTGGCCGCTCTGCCCCGGATAGCTGTTTGACCATTTCGCCATGAACGTGGCCATCAGGCCGCGGCGCTGGGCCAGCACCTTCATGAAGGTCTTGAACAATGCCGCGCGGTCGGCGGCCTCCAGCGCTTCGCTGTAGTAAAGTGCGGCTTCCAGCACGCCCGGCCCCGTTTCGGTGTGCAGGCCTTCGATCGGCATGCGCATCGCTTCGAAGGTATCGAGGATCTCGTGATGGAGATCCGCCCAGACGGAACTGCGCAGCCCGGAATAGCCGAAGAAGCCGGGCGTGATGTTCGTCAGATTGCGATAACCCTTTTCGCGCACGCTTTCCGGGGTTTCGTCGAATATGAAGAACTCATATTCGAAGCCCGAGTAGGCGCTGAAGCCCATCTTTTCGGCCTTCTTCAGCACGCGGCGCAGGGTGCCGCGCGGGCAGATCGCCTCCGCCCGTTCGGCGAATTCGCAGAGGAAGAGCAGCGTCTTTTCCTCGAACGGTATTTCGCGGCAGCTGCCGGGCAGCAGGCGCACCGGCGCATCCGGATAGGCGGTATGCCAGCCGGTGAAGGTCACATTGTCATAAAGCTGGTCGTTGGAATCCCAGCCCAGGACGACGTCGCAAAACCCGAAGCCGCTTTCCAGCGCGGAGAGGAATTTTACCTTGGAAATATATTTGGTCCGCAGCACGCCGTCGGCATCGAAAATGCCGACCTTGACATGGGTAATGCCGCGTTCTTCCACGATGC
>JBGPNG010000022.1:0-9784 GCA_041487395.1 Dongiaceae bacterium | reverse complement strand
TCAATCGCTCCCGGGCGCTCCCGGGCGATCAAATCCGGAAGAGGCTGCCCAATCCCGCCACCGGTTCGCGATAACCCGCGAGCCGCAAGCAATGCCAAGCCATGGCATGATTGCTGGAGGTGACCGGTATGCCCAGTTCGCGCTCCAGCTCCTCGGCGATGGCCGCGACCCGCAGGCTGGTGCAGGAGACGAAAACGCCGTCGATCTTGTCGACTTTGGCCAGCCGGCGCACCGCCTGTTTGATCGAATCCTGACTCACTCGGGCGACTTCGTGATCATTCTCGTGATTGAAGGAACCCATGACCGGAACATCGATGCCGCGCGCTTCGATGAAGGCGCGAAGCATCTGGTTAACCTCCTCGATATAAGGTGTAAGCAGCGCGATACGCTTCGCACCCAGGGCCTTCAACCCGGCAATAGCGCCTGTGATCGGCGTCGTGCAGGCGACATTCGGTCGTGCCTCGCGAATACGGGCGAAGACATTGTCCTCGCCAATCACCACGGTGCCGGAGGTGCAACCATAGGCGACGACATCCAACTTGACGCCAGGCAGGATCATGCCGGCGGCCGCGGCCATGCCCTTTTCCATTTCGGCGAGGGTGGTCGGATTGATGTCGGCGGCATTGCGGATGCGGGTTTCGTAGAACGCCACCCCGTCCATGGGGAGCATCTTGCGAAATTCATGCTCGATCGTGTGGTCGGTCGCCAGCACGATAAGGCCGATGGCGGCCTTATGCGCGATGCCCTGGTCCAAGGTGAAAGGCATCTGGGTAAGGCTCTTGGACTGGCCCGACCCGACCCGCCGCAATGCCGATTCGTTCATTTCCCGCTCCGCAATTTTGGTCCGACGACAATCGTACTATATTGCATAATCGGCCAGGGAAGGAATCGACGATGCGTCAAAGCCTCATGATTGCGGCGGCCCTGCTGGTGGCTTCGGCCGCCCATGCCGACGACCCCACGGCATTGGCCGTCGTCGGCTATGGCACCATCCCCGCCGGCGCCGGCTTTCAGACCGAACTTGTGGAAAATAGCGAACTTACCAGCCGGGTGGACGATAGCCTGAAGAAAGCGCTCGGCCAGAGGGGCTTCCACTATACCCCTGATGCCGGTCTGGTCATTTCGATCGCCGCCGACCGCACAGGCGGCGCCAGCAAGCTCTCGGTCGGCAACGGCCAACAGAGCAATGCCCAGGTCAGCATCAATATCGATACCGGCCAGAACAAGCTGCTCGGCGGCGGCACGCAGCCGACAAGCAAGATCGCGCGGGCCTATCGCATTACGCTTGCGATCTACGACCGCGCATCGGGTCACTATCTCTGGCGGGCGGAAATCACCGACAACAAGCCCGACGTCGACCCCGTGGCCGCCACCGACCCGATGGTGGAAAAGCTCGTGAATGCGCTGGAAAAGTCGGTCGCGCCGTAGCCAGCGTTGGGCGGGTTACACCTTCGAATAGACGATGCCTGCGAATATCAGCATGCCGAGAAGCGTGATCAGCGAACCGGTGATGACGATGAACACCAGCGACGGCATTCCCGCCATCTGGATATAGATACCGGCGGCCAACATCAGCGCGCCGACATTGGCGATCCAGAAATGGATGGGCGCGAGCCGGCTTTGTGCCGCTGCCGGATACTGACGATAGACCAATGCATATATCGCCATCGACACCCAGCCGACCAGATTGAGGTGGGCGTGGGTCGGTAGTTGCGAATGATCTTCGCTGATGCCCATGAAGATGCCCAGAACCATGGCCACCAGGGCGTAGACCACGGCGATGCGCAGAAACCAGCGATCGAGATTTTGCATAGCGATAAATTCCCCCTTTCGAATCGGACCTTGACTCAATTCTAATACAAGATGCCTTGGGCTTATAGGGCGCGGCTGTTGCTCCGAGGCGATGGAATCGGCAAATTACCGCCGCTGATTGCCCGTCAGGCCCGTTCCGGCACAATCAAGGAGACATCGCGTGGGTGCGAATGAGACATGCGGCCAGTCCGCGATCGCTTTTCTGGAGGCCCATGGCGTCGACACCGTCTTCGGCATACCGGGCGTGCATACGCTGGATTTCTACAAAGGCCTGGCGGGAAGCTCCATCCGGCATATCGGCGTACGTCATGAGCAGGGCGCGGGATTCATGGCCGACGGATACGCCCGCGCCTCGGGCAAGCCCGGCGTCTGCGTGCTGATCACCGGGCCGGGCGTGGTCAACGCCGGCACAGCCATCGGTCAGGCTTTCTCCGATTCCGTGCCCATGCTGGTGTTGAGCAGCGTCAATGGCCGGGGCGATCTTGGCAAAGGCCGCGGAAGGCTTCACGAGATCACCGATCAGCAGGCCGTGCTGGCGCCGCTTACGGCCTTCAGCCGGACGATCATGGCGGCCGAGGATTTGACCCAGGCGATGGCCGATGCTTATGCCGTGTTCGAAACCGGCCGCCCTCGCCCGGTCCATATCGAAATTCCGTTGGATGTCCTGGCCGGCCCGGGTCTGTCGGCCGTCGACACGCGAGGGCGTCGACGGCGCCCGGTTGCCGAGGCGTCGACGATAACCGCGGCGGCCAAGCTGATCGACGCGGCAAAATCGATCGTGATCATCGCCGGGGGCGGCGCGCTCTCCGCCGGCCCCGCGCTCAAGGCCTTCCTCGAGAAGTCCGGCGCCGTGCTGATCCCCACCGTCGCCGGCAAAGGCAATGTCCCGGACGATCATCGCCAAAGCTTGGGTTCCACGCTCAGCAGGCCGGGCAGCTGGAAGCTTCTCGGCGCGGCCGATCTGGTCGTCGCCGTCGGTACCGAACTCGCCGAGACGGATCACTGGACGGAGCGGCTGCCGATCGATGGAAAATTAATCCGCATCGATCTCGATCCGCGTACGCTTGTGCGCGACTATACGCCCGACGTGGCGATCCTGGCCGACGCCGGTGCCGCGCTGGCAGCCTTGACGGCGGCAATCGCCAAGCGTTCCGCGCCCGAGGCCAAATGCCTGGCCGAGGTGCGAGCCGCCAATGCCGCCGACTTGCCGGCCCTGCAGAAGAAGCATATCCAGGTGCTGGATGCGTTGCGGGCGGCACTCCCCGACGACGGCATGGTCGCTTCGGACATGACCCAGATCGCCTATACCGCCAATTGGTATTTCCGTTGTCGGCGCCCGCGCAGCTGGTTTCATCCCTTGGGCTTTGGCACGCTGGGCTATGCGCTGCCCGCCGCCATCGGCGCCAAGCTCGCCATGCCCGATCGCGCCGTGGTGGCGCTTGCCGGCGACGCGGGCTTTCTGTTCACGGTGCAGGAGATGGCGGCCGCCGCCGAACTCGGTCTTCCATTGCCGATTCTGCTGTGGAACAACGACGCCCTCGGACAGATCGCCGGCGACATGGCAGGACGCGGTATTCCCGAGATCGCAGTCAAGCCGCGCAATCCGGATTTCCTGGCACTCGCCCGCGCCTTCCACTGCCATGCGGTGCGGCCGGAGAGCCTGACCGGCCTGACCCAGACGCTCAAGGATGCCTTCAAGGCCGATCGTCCGACGTTGATCGAGATGCGCCAGGACGCCGCCTTTCTCGGCTAGCACCGATGACCTCGGGCCCGGTGCAATGCTAGATTGCCGCATGGCTCGCGTCAGCTGCATCGATTCTCCTTCGCGTCCGCGGGGCGGCTGACGCATGGTGCTTCCGCGCATCGGCTTGGCCCTGGGCGGCGGCGTGGCGCGCGGCTGGGCCCATATCGGGGTGCTGCATGCGCTCGCGCGCGCGGGCATCAGGCCCGATGTCGTCTGCGGCACCTCGATTGGCGCGCTGGTGGGCGGGATTCATCTGGCAGGCAAGCTCGACGTGCTGGAGGCCTGGGCTCGTGCGCTGACGAAACTGAAGATTGTCACTTATCTCGATTTCCGCATGGCGGCCGGCGGCATGATCGGCGGCAGCCGCCTGATTGCGGTGATGCGCCAAAACTTGGACAATATCGCCATCGAGGATCTGCCGACGCCCTTCATCTGCGTGGCGACTGATCTGGTGACGGGGCACGAAGTCTGGCTACGCAGTGGCGACCTGGTCGATTCCCTGCGCGCCTGCATTTCGCTGCCCGGCGTTTTTTCGCCGGTCGAGATCGACGGGCGATGGCTGATCGACGGGGCGCTGGTCAATCCCCTGCCCGTGTCCGTATGTCGCGCCATGGGCGCCCAGGTGGTGATCGCCGTCAATCTTCATGCCGACCTCATCGGCCGCACCCGCGCGCCGGGCCAGCGCATTCCCCGGGCCGCCGGCTTCGATCTGTTGAATGAATTGCCGAACCTGCAGAAGCAGGAGAACCACGGCATCACGGGCTGGCTCAGAGGCGTTTTCGGGCGACAGCCCGATTCGCCCAGCCTGTTCGGCGTCATGGTCCAATCGCTCAACATCATGCAGGACCGCATTACCCGCAGCCGGCTTGCCGGCGAACCGCCGGACGTAGCCATCACGCCGCGCTTGGGACATATCGGCTTGCTCGAATTCGATCGGGCCGAAGAAGTGATCAGCGAGGGTGTGGCCGCCACCGAACGGGCACTCAGCGAATTGGGCGAGGCGATTGCCGTATTCGAGAGTCCGCCAGGCTGAACGCCCGCGGCAAAATTACGGCTGGCGGCCTATTCCCGCTGCAAGGGTCACATGCCGCCGCGCACGAGTTGCCATGCGATTGCCAGAGTGGAACAAAGCAGCAAAGCTGCATTGGCGAGAAAGCCGATTACGAACCCCGCCTGGCGTCGTCGTGGCTCGCGGCTATAACTGACCGCATAGACGATGCGACCGACGATCCAGAAAAGCCCCAGCAGACTTGCCCACAATGGAGAGACATAGATCGAGAACAACCACAAACTCGGGAGAAATATAATAAGCTGCTCGCCCGTATTGGCTTGGATGCGGATGGCGCGTTCGAAAGCCGGATGACCTGTGGTTGCGGGTGCCTCAATGTTGTATTTGCCCCGCGCATACCCAACGCGCCCGATAAGAACGGCATAGAGTAGCAAGGCGAGGCAAGTGACGATGGCGGTCCAGCTCGACATGATCCAGGCTCCCTACCGAAAGCTTCGCGAAACAGATGGGCCGGTGGAGTGTCGCCGCCGATGCCGCGGCTGGCGACGGCTGCACGCCGCCTTGCTCGTGCTTCCGCTGATCGTACTTCTCGGTGCGTCCGCGGCAAGGGGCGATACCAACGAGGGGATCGCCGCCATCAAGCGTGGCGATTACGTGACCGCGATCGCCCAACTCCTGCCCGAAGCCGAGGCCGGCGATAGCCGTGCGCAGGCGAACCTCGCCTCGATCTACTACTACGGTCTTGGCATTGCGGCCAATTTCGCCAAGGCGTTCCGGTGGTATCACGCCTCAGCCTTGCTCGGAAACCCGGACGGTCAGATGGGGCTCGCCATCCTTTATGACCAGGGTCAGGGCGCCCCGCTCGACCTCGCGATCGCGCATATGTGGCTGACGGTTGCGGAGGACGGAATGCCCCCCGGGCTGGATCGCGATCGGGTCGGGCTCGCCCGGGACGCCATCGCCAGCCGCCTGGATGCAACGCAGCTGCAGAAATCGGCCAGCCTGGTGCAAGCCTGGTATCGGGACCATCGGGCGCCGTGAGGCTGGCCTGCCCAGGTCGTTTGCCGGGCGATGAATTCGCATATAGTTTGCAGTGGGGGGAGGGGCGACGGAGTCGTCGCCATGAATCCCTATTCACCGCCCGCCGAAATCACCTCGTCCCTCGTGCTGGCCATGTTCGACTATTGGGATCGAAAGCGAACCGGGCGCCTGGCGCCCCGTCGCCCCGATATCGAGCCCGGCGATATCAAGCGCCTATTGCCCTACATCAGCATCTCCGAAGTGATCGCGGAGCCTTTCAACCTCCGTTACCGACTGGTCGGCAGCGGCGTGGTCGAGGCCGCCGGTTACGACTTTACCGGCAAATTCTTTCGCGACATGCCGGTGACCACCGGCAGCGCACGGTGGTTGGCGCATTACGCTCGCGTGGCAGCGCAGAAGCGGCCTTTCTATGGCCGATATCGCGGCGACCTCGGGCCCGATGTGATTCGCTATGCGGATCACGGCGCCTTCCCATTGTCGAACAATGGCGTCGTTGTCGATCGCATTATCGAGATCGAGGATTGGAGTGAATTTCGTGGCGTGAATCTCGCCAAGCTGGAGCTTCCGATCTGGCAGTTCCAACCGTTCGAGGCTGGCTGAGCCGGGGACAATTTGTCATGAGACAGCCACTGGCATCGGCAGTGCCCCGCGCCTCTGGCGTAGCGAATCGCAACGCCCGATTCCGGCGCTACTTCCCAGCCTTGCCCTTGTGGCCGCCGGTGTCATTGTCGGCTTCCCCGTCCTCTCGGCCATGGCGATGACGCGCCTGCCCGCCTCCCATGGCGCCGTGCTGCTGGGGATCACGCCCCTAGCGACCGCGGTCGCCGGCTCCATTCGCGCCGGCGATCGTCGATCCCTGGGCTTCTGGCTGGCCGGGCTTGCCGGTAGCGCGCTCATCATCGGCCGGCGCATGCCGGTCCGCCGCCGCATCCCCGCCAGCTGACCCGCGGCTGGCTTGCCGGCTCTCCAGCGCTGGCCTATCGTCAAAGCGCCGCCCACCTAACGCTGGCAGATTCAGCGCAAGATCCTGCGCCGCTACGGCGAACTGCGTGGGATCGAGACGCAAGCGCGGACCGCGCGCGATCCCGAGACCAAGCAAGCCTTGCTGCCTGAAATCGAACGGCTGGAGGCCGCAACCGCGTCCCCGCATCTACCCATCGGATTTTCCGGCGGCCTCTATCAGCTTCGCCAGGGCAACGCTGTCGTGAAGCGCGATCTAGCCCGCCCCGCCTCGTGCGGCGGCGGTCGTCCGTACCGTGCGATGTTCGCGGTCCATATCGGCCAGCGACATGGCATGGACGTCATCGGCGCTGCGCAGGCGGCCGCTCAAAAGGCTGCCGATTCCCGCCTGCCGCAGACGTTGCTCCAAATCGGTATCGATGAAAGCGCTGTTCGTCCGTTTGGCCATGACGATCTCGCCCGGCGCCGGCCGCGCGGCGGCTTTACAATCATTGCCTGGCTGGCCCGGCCGATAGGGTGACTGGGCAAACGCTGAACCGTGGCGGATATGAAAAACTTGTCGCCCCGTTCGGCCCCAGGCGGCAAGCAGTCACGCAATGTTCGCTTCCGCGTCGGGATTGTTGCGCGGGCCGTCGACAGCCCAGCGCGGATCATCGATGGCATTCTGCACATCGATCACGATCAGGGCCGTATCGGCGGCAAGCGGGCTCACAATGCCGCCAAGATTGGAATCAACCGGCGCACGACGATGGCCGCCGCGTTTGCCGCCGCCGGCAGGAAGGCCGCGAAATCCACATGGCTCTCGGCGCCCGCAAGATCGCTGAGGCAACGCACCACGACGCAAGGGACACCGAAGCGCTCCGCAACCTGGGCCAGGGCGGCACCTTCCATCTCCACCGCCTGGCCCTGGAAATCGGCCGAAAGACGCTCGCGCGTCATGGCGCAGTTGACGAACTGATCGCCTGACAGAACACGGCCGAGGCGGATGCGGCTTTGCCGCGCCGGACCCTTGGTCACCGCAAAGGGCGGAATCTCGAGATCGGCGATCGCTTCTGCGATGGTTTGTCGCAAACCGGGATCGAGGCGGAACATGGGGGCCTGCCGCACTTCCCCGACAGGCGGGTCTCCGGGGTGAAATATTTGCAGCCGGCCGGCGGTCATCGCGCCGTAGTCGTGCTGGATCAATTCATCGGCGATGACGATGTCGCCGATGGCGAGACCGGGATCGAGCCCGCCGGCAACGCCGGAGAAGATCATGCCGCGGCAACCGAAGCGGTCGAGCAGCAGGCTGCCGACCAAAGCGGTAGCCACCTTGCCTACGCCCGCCTCGACAAGCACCACCGGATGCCCATCGATCCGGCCGGGATGAAAATGAGAGCCGGCGATCTCGATAGCGCCTGCCCGATCGAGGGCGAGTCCGAGATCGCCCATCTCCTCCGGCAAGGCGGAAACGATGCCAAGAGGTGAATCGCCGCTCACTGCCATGTCATCCAGGCCTGACGCTAGGGCCGACTATAGATCAGCAGCACTACCGCGCCCTCGGCGCTGCCGGCCGTGTGCATCGCACCCGGGGCACGGCAGGCATAGTCGCCCGCGCGAAGGGTGCGATCCTGATCGTAGAAGGAGCCCGAGAGCACATAGATCTGCTCCATCTCCTCATGGGCGTGCAAAGGGAACCACGCGCCCGGATCGATTTTCATCAGGCAGGTGCGTTCGCCTCGCGCCGGGTTTTCATACAACGGCTTGACCCAGAATTTGTCGCCGTCGGGCTGCCAATCGATGCCCGCGGCATCGAGATAGATCGAACCGCGGGATGGCGGCCCCATTCCGGCGCCGCCGGCCATACGCGCCGCGCGTTCATTCATCTTTCGCCCTCCTCGCCTTATTCCCGCTGATTGTGCAAATCGCGCTTCAGCGGGGCCCGCCGCAGGATCAACGCCGCCAGCGTGCGATAGGCGCAATAATACATAGCGATATTGGCGACGTAGCGCACCGTTTCATTGCCGCTGCCTCGGCATTGCTGAACCAATCCAGCCCGCCAGCTTCTCAGCGCACCAGCAGCTCCCGCACGGCTTTCTCAATGAAGGGCAAGTCCTCGGGAATCTGCGCCGGGCTGCCCGCGCGATGTCCCCAGTCCGACGGAATGGGCCGCAGTTCGGCGCGGGGCATTTGCGTGATCTCCCGGCGATTGTCTTCGACGGTGAAGTAGAGGTCGGTTTGGCCTGGCATGACCATGGCCTGGGCACGAATGGCCCCCAATGCCTTCTTGAAACCGCTTAAGCCGCGTTGAGATGGGAGCTGAGGGCTACTCCTCCTCGCCGTATTGGCCCTGCTGCGCGCCGCGATGGCAGGCAACGCAGTTGGCCTTGGTCTTGACGCGGGAGTTGGTGAAGGCCGCCCCGGAGATCTCTCCGTGGGCACCGTGCCAGAAGCGCGTGTCGGTGATCCGCAACGGCGTAGCGCCGGCAGGAATCCTCTGTATGTATCGCCGGGTACCGGTGACGCCGGGCGCGTCGCCCGCGTTCGACACCAGATAGGCTTCGATTCCGGCCGACGTAGCCTCGGGCAGGGACGCGTCCTCGCCGAAATGACCGGAAAGATGGTTCATGATCGCATGCCAGGAGCGCATCGGCAGCATCTGCGGCTGGAAGGCAATGTGGCAGGCGCCGCATTCCTTCAGCGTGGCCTGGTCCTGCACGGGTGGCAAGCTGCCGCCGCCTTCGGCCAGCGCGGTTCCGCCGGCAAGCAGCGCGGCGGCGAAGGTCATTGGGTGAGGAGGAATTGCTGGGTGAGGAGGAAAGGGCGTCGTCGAATTGGTTGGGAATGACGATGAAATACTTCGTCGAGTCGAGAATTCCGTCGGGCCTGATCAGCCATTCCGTATCGGTATGCTGCGCCCCATACGAAGTTGGGTAGACGATGACGTTGGATCTATCGGCATCCGGAGCCCCATCGGCCTTCTAGGCGAGGCCTGCCCTGCGGTAGGCCAACCCGGATTGCAAGACGACGTCGCCGGCATCGAAATTTTGGTAGTCGTGCATGACAATTTCCCCAAGAGAAGATGGCATGCGACGGGCTGGCGTTCGCCGTCGTTGCGCGCCTGCGTCTCGGCCGGTGACAGTTAGGGATGGCCCGCGCCTCGTCAATATACTGGCGGGACTGGCTGGCATCATCGCTGTCTCAGCCGTTCCTTCTTGCGAGGCGCCGCCGCCACCGGT
>JBGPNG010000021.1:0-9913 GCA_041487395.1 Dongiaceae bacterium | reverse complement strand
GTTGGGCATCATCCGGCAGATCGGAGGGCAGGAGTTCCTCGTAGAGCGTCATCTTGGAATAGGCCATAAGCACCGCCTGCTCCGGCCGTGTCAGGCCCTGGCGATGGGCCAGCCTGCTGTTGATCGTCTCGTCGTCGGGCAGAAATTCGATGGCCCGGTCGAGCTTGCCGGCCCGCTCCAGCACCCGCATGAAGCGGCCTTGCTGATCGATGCGAAACCAGCCCTGCTGTTCGGCCACGGAGATCGCCTGGGTCTGCAGGTAATTGTCGCGCAGAACCAGCGTGCCGACTTCCTCCGTCATCTCGACCAGCAATCGGTCGCGCTGCTTCAGCGTCATGTCGCCGGCGCTGACCAGCTCGTTGAGCGGAATCTTGATGTTGACCTCATGGTCGGAACAATCGACGCCGGCGGAATTATCCATGGCATCGGTGTTGATGCGCCGGCCGGCCATGGCGGCCTCGCTGCGGCCGTGCTGGGTGATACCCAGATTGGCCCCCTCGCCCACCACCTTGCAGCGCAGCTCGCGGCCATCGACCCGCAGCCCATCGTTGGTCCGGTCGCCGACTTCCGGGTGGCCTTCGTCATGGGCCTTGACATATGTGCCGATGCCGCCCAGCCAGAGCAGATCGACCTCGGCCTTCAACAGGGTCTTGATCAATTCGTTGGGCGTGATGCTTTCCTTGTCGATGGCGAAGCACCGGCGTGCCGCGGCAGACAAGCGGATCGACTTTGCCCGGCGCTCATAGACAGCACCCCCCGGCGACAAGGCCTTGCTGTCATAGTCCGACCAGGCCGAACGCGGCAAATCGTACAAGCGCTTGCGCTCGGCGAGCGAGATGGCCGTATCGGGATCGGGGTCGATGAAGATATGCATGTGGTTGAAGGCGCCGAGCAGGCGGATCTGAGGCGACAGCAACATGCCGTTGCCGAAGACGTCGCCCGCCATGTCGCCGACGCCGACAACGGTGAACGACTCCTTTTGGATATCGGCGCCGAGCTCGCGGAAATGACGCTTCACCGATTCCCACGCACCGCGCGCGGTGATCGCCATTTTCTTGTGGTCGTAGCCGGCCGAGCCGCCCGAGGCGAAGGCATCGCCGAGCCAGAAGCTGTATTCGGCCGAGACCGAATTGGCGATGTCGGAGAACGTGGCCGTGCCCTTGTCGGCGGCGACCACCAGATAGGGATCGTCCTCGTCGCGCCTGACCACGCCGGCCGGGGGCTTGATCCTGCCCAGCACCAGATTGTCGGTCAGGTCGAGCAGGCCGCGCATCATGGTCTTGTAGCACTCGACCACCTCGGCCATGACCGCCTCGCGCGCCCCGCCGACGGGCGGGCGCTTGACCACGAAGCCGCCCTTGGAGCCGACCGGCACGATGACGGCATTTTTCACCATCTGGGCTTTCATCAATCCCAGCACTTCGGTGCGGAAATCCTCGCGCCGGTCGGACCAGCGAATGCCGCCGCGGGCCACCCGGCCGCCGCGCAGATGCACCGCCTCGACGCGCGGCGAATAGACCCAGATCTCGACCAGGGGCCGGGGTAGCGGCAGTTCCTCCAGCGCGCGGGAATCGAGCTTGAAGGAGAGACAGTTCTTGCCCTTCAGGAAAAAATTCGTGCGCTGGGTCGACAGGATCACATTGAGGAAGCGGCGCAGAATGCGGTCCTCGTCCAGATTGTGGACGCTGTCGAGGGCCTTGGCGATGACCTGCTCGATCGCCTTGGCCATTTCGGCCGCGGTCTCCCGGCCGGCGGGATCGAACATGGCGTGAAAAAGCTGGGCGAGCTTGCGGGCGATCTTGGCGTTGTGGGCGAGCGCCTCCTCCATATAGATCTGGCTGAAGGCAATGCCGGCCTGGCGCAGATATTTGGCATAGGCGCGCAGCACGCTGACCTTGCGCCAATCGAGGCGGGAGCGCAGGACCAGTTTGTTGAAACCGTCGTCGTCCATGTCGCCGGCGAGGACCCGGGCGTAGGCTTCGTGGAAGACTTCCTTCACGGTGGAGATATCGACCTCCGTCCCATCGGCCGTCTCCATGCGGAAATCATGCAGCCAGACATTGGCCGAAGCATCGGCCGGCTGAAGCTGGAAGGGCATCTCCGACAGCACGCGAAGGCCCATATGCTCCAGCGTCGGCAGCACGTCGGAGAGGGTCAACTGGCCGCCGGCAGCGTAGAGTTTCAGGCGCAGCTCGCTGGCCGGGGCCTCGATCGGACGATAGAGATTGATCGCGAGCCGGTTCTGCTGGAGCGCCTCTTCGGCGCGCTCGATGTCGAAGACGGCCGCCTCGGCATGGAACCGCTCGCGGTAGCCGACGGGAAACGCCGTCGCATAGCGCCTGAGCTTGACCAGGCCCTTTTCCTCGCCATGGGCCTCGATGAGCGCTTCCTGCAAGCGATCGGTCCACGAGCGGCCGACTTCGACCAATTGGGATTCGAGATCGGCCTGATCGACGTCGGGAATGGCGCCCGGCGTGGTTTCGATCACGATATGAAGGCGCGCCAGATTGGCGTCGGTCACCTGGGTATAGAAGGCCGCGATCTTGCCGCCATAGGCCCGGGCCAGGATTTCCTGCATGCGCAGACGTAGTTCGGTGGTCAACCGGTCGCGCGGCAGATAGACGAGACAGGAGACGAAACGCTCGAAAGGATCGCGCCGGACGAACAGCGCGATGCGCTGGCGCTCCTGCAGATGGAGAATTCCCAGGGCCGTCTCGAACAGCTCGTCGGGCGACATCTGGAAAAGCTCGTCGCGCGGGAAACTGTCGAGGATGTGGATCAGCGCCTTGCCGTCATGGCTGGCGGGATCGAAGCCGGCGCGCGCGATGCAGTCCTCGACCTTGCGCCGGAGCAGGGGAATATCGCGTGGGCTGCGGCCATAGGCGGCGGAGGTGAAGAGGCCGACGAACAGCTGCTCCCCCATCACCTGACCCGCCGCATCGAAACGCTTGACGCCGACGGTATCCATCTGCACGGGGCGATGAACGGTTGCCCGCCGGTTGGCCTTCGTCACCATCAGCAGGCGCGACTGGTGCAGGAAATAGCGCACGTCGGGGGGCAGGCGCTCCGAATTGCGCAAACCGTCGAAGACCGAGACGCTGTCGTCTCTCAATATACCGAGCCCGCTGCCGGCCACGATGGAGGTGGTCGCCTGTTCGTCGGCGCCGTGGAAATCGTATTCGCGGTAACCGAGGAAGGTGAAATTATCCTCGCCGAGCCAGGCGAGAAAGGCACGCGCCTCGGCCACTTCCTCGGCCGGAAGGGGCGAAGGCGCCCGATCCAGTTCGACAACAACGCTCTCCACCTTGCCGCGCATGGCGCGCCAGTCGACCACGGCGGCGCGAACATCGGCCAGCACCCGCGCCAGGCTGTTGCGGATCTCCTCCAGCCGGTCGGCGCCGCTCTGCTCGCTCATCCGGATCTGCATGAAGGATTCGTCATGGGCGTCGCCCTTGTCGGCGATCTGCCCGGCGGCATTGCGAGCGAGCTTGACGATGGGATGGATGACGAGATGGACGGTCAGATCGCGCCGGTTCAATTCCGCCGTGACGGAATCCACCAGGAAGGGCATGTCATCGTTGACGATCTCGACGACCGTGTGGGGGCTGCGCCAGCCATGTTCGTCGGCTCGCGGATTGAAGACCCGGACCTTGGCCGCGCCCGGGCTGCGCTTCTGCCCATGGTTCCAGAGCGAGAGAGCGGCGCCATAGAGGCTTTCCGGCGTCTCGCCGACGAGGTCGTCGGGGGCCACATTGCCGTAGAATTGCCGCAGGAAGCGCTCGGCGGCCGGTGCCCGGTCGCCGGCAAGCCGTCCGGCGACGAGGGCCGCGGTCTTGTCGATCAATTCCGTCTTGTGCTGTTCGGCCTTGCGCGCCATGCACCGCTCCCAAACCTCCGTTGACCGCCCTCAACCTATCGCAAAGCTGTGACAGGGCCAAATCACGGGCGCGGTGGAGGAGCTCAACGCAAAAGGCTCGCGAAATAGACGCCGGCGCTGAGCGCCGTGATCCAGAAGCTCGTCGGCCAATCCGTGTAGTAGGCCAGCGTAATCCCCGCCCAAGCCTCGGCCAGCGCCAGCACGGCCGCTAACGCGACGCCCGAGCCCAGCCGCGTGGTCAGTCGCCCGGCCGCAGCCGCGGGCCCGACCATGAGAGTGAATACCAGAAGCACGCCGACGATCTGTGCGCATTCGGCCACCGTGAGGGCGACGACGGCGAGAAACAGCAGCGAGATGACGGGCAGTGAGACTCCCTTCGCCTCGGCGAGCTCAGGTTGCAGGCTGGCGAAGAAAAGCGGCCGTGAGATGGCCGCCAAGGCAAGCAGGCTGAAGACGCCGAGGCCGAACAGGGACCAGGCGGCCTTGCCATCGACCCCCAGGATGTTGCCGAACAACAGGGCCGTCACTTGGGTCGCATAGGCGGTATAGAAATGCAGAAACAGAAGCCCAAGACCGAGGGAGAGCGAAAGTACGACACCGACGGCGACGTCCCGGCCGCGCACGCGCTCGCCGAGCGCACCCATTCCCAGGCCGGCCAGGACGGTGAATACGAGCATGCCCCAGATGCCGGGAACGCCCAGCAGCACGGCCCCGGTCGCGCCCGCGAATCCCACATGCGAAAGCGCGTGACCGGCAAAGGTCTGGCCGCGCAGCACCAGGAAAAAACCGACGATCCCGGCCACCACGGCGACGATGCCGCTCGCCGCGAAAGCGTTGACCATGAAATCATAGGTGAGCATCGTGCCGATGCTCCGAACGTTCCAAATCATGGTCGCCCGCCATCACGAAGATGCGCCCGCCGAGACGAATCACTTCGATCTCGTCGCCATAAAGCCGGGACAGAACCGGGCCGGTGATGACTTCGTCGATGGTGCCGAGCGCTGCCTGACCGCTGCCGAGATAAAGGACGCGGTCCAGCGCCCCCAGAAGGGGGTTCAGTTCATGGGCGCTGAACAGCACGGTCATGCCAAGTTCCTGCTGGAGCCCGCGGACGAGATCGACGACCACGCGCTGATGGTGGGGATCGAGGCTGATCAAAGGCTCGTCGAGAAGCAGGAGACGAGGCCGCCCGAGCAGCGCCTGGGCCAACAGCAGGCGCTGGCGTTCGCCGCCGGAGGTATCGGCCAGCGGGCGGCGGGCAAGCTCGGAAGCACCTACCATATCGAAGGCCCGGTTCACGTCGCCCCGCGTGGTACCGTTGAGCATGGGCAATCCCCAGCGGTGCCCGTTCGCGGCGCTGGCGACGAAATCCCAGCCGCTCAGCCGAAGGCCCTCAACCGTGCGCCGGGCCTGGGGCATGTATCCGACCGCGGGATTGCCGCGCCGCACGGGCTTGCCCAGGACTTGAATCGTACCCGCGCTCGGCTTTATCAGCCCCAACATGGCGCGCATCAATGTGGTCTTGCCGGACCCGTTGGGGCCGAGCACGCCGACGAATTCGCCCGCCTCGATTGCCAGGCTGACGTCGGAGAGAACCTGCCGGCCGCCGAGCGCGATGGTCACATGGTCGAGCGCTGCTGCCGTCATGATCCCTGAGCGGAGAGCGCCTTGTCGATCGCGTCGAGTTGACCGGACATCCAGTCTTGAAAAACCATGCCCGCCGGCGCCGTCTCGCTCACGCCCACGATCGAAACCTTGGAGTCCTTCGCCACCTTCCGCAGGCGCGCCGTCAGATCGTCCGTTGCCTGGTTGTTGTAGAACAACACCTTGACCCGGTGGCTGCGCAGATCGTCCTCAAGCGCCGCAACATCGGCTGCGCTGGGCTCCGTACCGTTCATGACGGCAATCTGGAAACGCTGATTTCGCATCTTGAACCCCAAGGCCTCGGCCATGTAGCCGAAGACGGGCTCCGTTGCCGTGACTTCCGTGCCGGCAAATTTCCCCCGCATCTGGGCAATCCTGTCGTTCATCGGCTGCAATGACGTGAGGAAGGCCTCGAGATGGGCGTCGTAATCGGCCGCGTGTCCCGGGTCGGCGCGCTCCAGTTCGCCCGCTATCGCCTTGGCGACGACAGGCATCGTTGCCGGATCGTACCAGAGATGGGGATTGTCCCCGGACTTTCTGTCCATCAAATCGGCCGCGACGATCGTTCTGCGATTCGCCGATTTGGAAGCTTTGAGCAAGGTTTCGATCCAGGGATCGTAATCGGCGCCGTTGTAGATGACCAGGTTGGCATCGGCGACGAGCCGGGCCGTCGACGGGCTGGCTTCGAAATCATGCGGGTCCTGGTTCGGATTTATCAGGATGCTGATGATGATGACGCCGGGGCCGGCAATCTGGCGCGCCAGATCCCCGTAAAAATTCTCCGCGGCAACGACAATCGGTGCGGGCTGCTGGCTTTGCCCGATGATCGGAAAGGCCGTAACGACGAGAGCCGCCGCCAGGGCATGGATTGCCTTCATCGAGGTGCCCCGTCTGACCGGCGGACCGAAGCGCGCCCCTGCGCGCGAGCGGTCGGTCATGTCGAGCGCGCCTTCTGTGTAATGTTATATTATACCATAGGTCAAGCACGATGGCTCCGCCGCAATCCGGCCTCGGGCGCTTCCTGGCAGACGGCGCAGGTTCCGTGCATCTCCACGATCTGGCGTTCGATCTTGAATCCGAGCCGCGCCGCCTGGCGGCTGAGCTTCCTGGCCAGATCGTCGTTCATGGATTCGACCGTTCGGCCGCAGCTGTCGCAGATGGCGAACTGACTGCGATGGGGACTATCCGCATCGATGCAAGCGATGAAGGCGTTCCGCGATTCGATGCGATGGACGAAGCCCTGTTCGATCAGGAAATCCAGCGTCCGGTAGACGGTGGGCGGCATGGCCCGGCCGCTTGCGGTCTTCAGATCCGCCAGCAGGTCATAGGCACCCACGGGACGCCCG
The DNA here is from genome assembly GCA_041487395.1 of Dongiaceae bacterium. Classification (GTDB taxonomy): domain Bacteria; phylum Pseudomonadota; class Alphaproteobacteria; order Dongiales; family Dongiaceae; genus DASXQK01. Next base: position 3,046 of record JBGPNG010000021.1, on the reverse strand, counting down.
GCCTTGAGGATCAATTCGAGGACGCGCCGGCGTATCGGCGTAAGTGCGACGCCGCGCTCCTTGGCGATGGCCGCGGCTTTGGCCAAAGAACCCATCACCGAATCAGCCACGGAGCCTCCAACGTCGAAATCGGAATATCATAGCATACTCATTGTTTGTGCGGCCTTGCGCAATCGCCGCGAATGCCGGGCGGGATCGATTCGACGTTTTCGAATTTCCTCGGCTTGCGATTCCGCGGCGCGCTTCAGCCCGAGATCCCGCCGCCCCCGCCGTTATCTTCGCCGTCGTGGTGCGGCTTGATGGTATCCATGATGTCCTGCGAGCGCAGCCACTCCGGCGAACCGTAGGGGAGCTGCTGCAGGGCCTGCTTGGCGCGATCTCGGGCCTCTTTCGCTCGGCCCGCTTCGGCGGCCGATTCGGCGAGAGCCCAGGATGCCAATCCGATCTGGTCGTTCCGGCCGTAAGCGATGCCCAAGAGCCGCCAGGCATCGGCATCATGCGGCTCGGCCAGAATGACCTGTTTCATTTCCGCGATCGCCGGCCCGAGCAGCGAAGGGTCGTTCTGCTCGATCTGCACATTGGCAAGTTCCATCCGGATGAGCGCCTGGTCCGGCGCCAGCGCCAGAGCTTTTTGATAATTGACCAAGGCTTCGGCACCGTGCCCGTTCTCGAACAGGATCTGACCCTTTTGCTCCTCGAAATAAGGATCGGTCGGATGTTCGGCGATCAGGCCATCGATGAGGGCAAGGGAACGCTGCAACTCGCCGACGCGAAAATAGGCGATCGCGCGTGCATAGCGGCCATACAGGCTGTTGTCGGTTTCCGGATACAGCTGCAGTACGTCGGGCAATGGCCGCAGAAAGCCGATCAGCTTCGCGATCATGCGCTTGTGCTCCTCCACCCAAGCCGGCGGATCCGGCACGTCGCTGTAGGGCGACTGCGCGATATGCTGTTGCACGGTGGCGATGCGGTCGGTGGTCAACGGGTGGTTGATCAAATAGGGGTTGAGGTGGCCGAAGAGAACCTGTTCCTGCTGCTTCAGGAGATTGAGGAACTCCGCCATGCCGCGTGCCGACTGATGGGCGCGGTCGAGAAACGTCAGGGCGGCGGCATCCGCCGAGGCTTCCATCGTGCGGGTGTATTTCAGGATGGAGACAGGCCCCACCAGGACCATGGAAATGATATCGACGATGTTCTGGTTGTTCAGTTCCTGCTGGATGCGCGCGAGATGTCCGCCGGCGATATGGCCCGTTTCATGAGCGAGCACGGCGATCAATTGCCCGGGCCGCTGGGTGCGCACGAGCAGGCCGGTATAGAGGAAGATATTCATGCCGCCGGCCACGAAAGAATTGATCTCGTCGCTTTGCAGCAAATAGACATGGACCGCGTTGGCGTTGAGGCCGGCCGCCTTGAATATCGGCGTCGTGTATTGACGAATCGTCGTTTCGATCTCGGCGTCGCGAATGATGCTGGGAAGCTTGCCGGCCCGTGATGGCGATGGCGGAAATAGGACCGCCGCGACCAGCGCCGCCAGGCTTAGCAGCGAGATGATTCTCTTCGGCATATCGCCTTCCTTCGCCGGCCGGAAGCGCGGTCGTTCGCCATTGCAAACTATCGTCACAACTCTTGACCTGGCACTCCAGCTCTATTCCACAGGTCTCGCGCGAAGTCGATCCATTGCAAAAAAATAATCTCCCCGGGGGGACCCGGCGCCGTGCCCGCCGACAAGTCCTCTGGCGACGCCCCGCCCAATTCGGCCGACGCGGCGGCCTGATGCAACGCATCGAGGGCTTCATCATCGTCTCCCAGCGCAATATCCAACCGCGCGATCGATCACCGGCCGATCGCGGGTGGGCGACGCTCACGGCTTCGGAGTCATCTTCGCGGGACTGCTTGGTCGCCTTCCTCTATGGCGTGTTTCACGCGCCGGGGCCCGGGCATGGCAAGACGGTGATCGTGGGACATTTTTTGGCCGCGGCGGCAGCGTCGGACGCGGCGTGACCATGGCCGGCTGGATCGCGCTCAGCCATGTTCTGGGCGGCGCCCTTCCGAACGGCAGCACGCCCAAAAATCAGTTCGCGCGCTGATTGCGCAGTTCGTAATGTCCGCGCTTGATGCCGGTGAATATGTCATTCACCTGCGGGTGGTGCACCGGCCCGCCCTCGCCGTCGGGCAGGAGATTCTGCTCGGATACATAAGCGGTGTATGTGGATTCGGCATTTTCAGCCAGCAGGTGATAGAAAGGCTGGTCCTTGCGCGGACGAATTTCCGCCGGAATGGAATTGTACCATTCCTCCGAGTTCGAAAATTCCGGATCGACGTCGAAAATCACGCCGCGAAACGGGAAGAAGCGGTGTTTGACGATATCGCCGATGCGGAACTTCGCAAGTCTCTGGTTTTCCACGCGGCTCACCGGCTTGCCTATATCCAGCCGGGCAAACTTATAGAACGCCATGGGCGAGGCGCAAGGTATGCGTAGCGCCGTGTGCCTCAATTTCGCCACATCAGTTAGCCCCCGGGTCTGTTAACCCCGGGTCGCCATAGGATGCGCTCGCGATCTCGTGATCGGCGGGGCGCAGGAGAAAGGGCCCCGGCACGTGTATTGGGAGAAAGGCGGTTTCAACGCCTCCATCCGGCGTGAAGCAGCCCAACCTTGAGGAGGGAATTCATGGCTAAAATCAACCGTCTTGCCCGCCGATTCGCTTTGGCTGCTTCGGTAGCCGTCGTAGCGGCGATGGCCGCGACGGTTCCGCTGAAAACCGCGGCCGCCGATCATTATTGGCGTGGCCATGGTGGCGGTTACCGCGGCGGATATGGTGGAGGGTATGGCGGCTACGGCGGAAGTTTCTACTTCTATTCGGGCCCGCGTTTTTACTATCCGCCGGCGCCCGTCTATTACTATCCTCCGCCCCCGCCCGTCTATTATCAACCGGCGCCCGTCTACTACCCGCGGCCGTTCTATGGGGCCCCATCGTTGAGCCTGGGGATCGTTCTCCCCTTGCGTTAAGCCAACGTCTTTTTCGAGCGCCACGGCCCCGGACCGCTT
>JBGPNG010000020.1:0-10045 GCA_041487395.1 Dongiaceae bacterium | reverse complement strand
GCGGCCGCCGGGCGATTGCTGGTCTCAGATCTCGTTGATGCAGCGCTAAAAGAACTGCTTCGACGCACTATCAAGCAATCGCCCACGAAGCGCGCGATTGTAGATATTGACAAACTCATCCCGCAGATTCGCCGCTTCCGCCGACAGGGTTACGGCATTGAAATCAACGAAGCAAACGATCACGCGGGCTGTGTAGCGGCTCCGGTAATTGATGTTTCTGGCCGTTGCGTGGCAGCTATCAGCGTCGTGGCACCGGAACAACGGCTTGGTCGAGACAATCGCAAGCGCCTGATCGCCGCCGTGCGCGACGCCGCCGACCGCCTGTCTCGTCGGCTTGGCCGACCCTAATTGAGGTCGCGCGCGCTGTGCAAAACCCCGAGACGGGCCAGCAATTCACCAGCGGCAAGATTGCCACGCAGATGATGCTCCATGAGTTCGCCACCCCTGGCCTGGAAGTTTAGATAGCCAGCGTAGCGCGGGCGAATCCAGGCCGCTTCCATAGTTGTCCGTGTTGCGGCAAAGCAACCGCCGAATCCGGCGTCGATATCGCGATCATCCCATGCGTCGATATGGGCCGGCTGACCATGATGGGCGGCAAAGGCCTTCTGCGTCGCCGAGGTCGTCAAATAGCGGATGTAGGCGAGCGCGGCCGCGGGCTCGGCGCAATGTATCGACAGGCCGACGCCGGTGCCGCCGATTGTCGAGCCTGCGGGGTTTGGGCCGGTCAGGCCGAGGAGGCCGGAGAAACGGAGCGGCCGTCGGATGTCCACCTCGGCGTATGTCGCATAGCAATAGACTGCCGGGCAATAGACGAGATCTTCGCGTGCGACCATCGCCTCGTGCAGCCCGATACTGTTCCAGTCAAGAACCTCGGGTGGGCAGAACGAAAGCAATTGGCGCAGTGCTTCCAGCGCGGCGCGGCCGGTCTGCAGATCGACAAACGGCAGATCCGGAACCTCCGCGCAAGGCCAACCCAAGTTGGCGCAAAGAGTAAAGAACGTCATCAGGCCATGAACGCCCTTGAGAGCGATAGCCAGCCACAGACCCTTGTCCCGCGCGCGGGTGCCCAAGGCGCTCAATTCGCCCCAATCGCGGGGCGACAGCCGGTCTAGTCGGGCGAGAAGGTCCGGCCGCGCCACGGCGACCTGGCAGGCCGCGTCGACAGGTAAGGCCCAGAGTTGGTGCCGATAGCGATAGCTCGCGAGCGAAGGGCCAACGAAGGCGGCAGCCGTCGGTGGATCGAGCATGTCGTCGAGAGGCCGCAAGCAACGCCGCTCGGCGATGTCACCGACGAAGGGATGGTCGAGTATGATCAGATCATAATTACGCGCCAGTTCTTCGACCGGTGTGAACTCGAATCCATGCAATGAACGTGATGACCAGTCGACATTGATCTCCGGATGCTCGCGATAGAATGCCGGCAGAGTCTCTAGCAGGGGATCGATGGCGCGTCGATGTCCCCAAGTGATGCCGCGCAGCATAATCCGACCCATCGGCCGTCCCCATTTCTTGACTCGGCAAATCTATCATGGGTATTGTTCAATTCTAAATAACCGAACTCTGCTCCAGCATTTCGGAATTTAGATAAGGGCAAGGTCGGCCAATCCGGTGACGTTGCTAACCTGGGAGGAAAAGTGATGAGATTTTCAACATGGGTCTCGGCGCTTGCGATGGCCGGCGTCGCCTTGTCGGCGGCGTCACGGCCGGCTGCTGCCGCGGCAGGTGACAATTGCGTCAAGATACTCGGCTACGAGTGGAGCGGTGAGAAGCAGTCGATGGATCCCGCCGATATGCACTCGGGAGACGACGCTTATCATACCTTCGCCGTCTATAACCGACTGGTCGACGTCGACGACAACTTCAAAGTTCTGCCGGAATTGGCGACCGACTGGTCAGTGTCGGCTGATGGCCTAACGTGGACCTTCAAGCTGCGCCAGGGGGTGAAGTTCCACAGCGGTAAGGACTTGACGTCGGCCGACGTGGTGTACAGCTTCAAGCGCTTGCTCGATCCCGCGCTTGCCAGCGGTGCGCGCGCCGTCCTCGAGTTCCTCGACTCGGACGGAATCAAGGCGCCGGATCCTTATACGGTCACCTTTACTACCAAGAAACCGGTGGTCGTACTGCCGGTGCTGATTACCAATAAGTTTACCAACATCGTGCCGAACGGGGCCAAGCACGCAGATCTCATTTTGCATGAAGACGGGACGGGCCCCTTCATGCAGGAGCAGTTCACACCCAATGCACCGGTCCGCATCCTGAAGAAAAATCCGAACTACTGGGATGCCGGAAAGCCGAAGGCCGACTGCCTGCGCATTACCGTGTCGCAGGAAGCCGTTGGCGCCGTCAGCGCCATCAAGTCCAGTCAGGTCGACCTCGTCCTCAACGTCGATCCGTCCGTGATTTCGGCGCTGAAGGATGACCCGAATACCCAACTGCTGCAAACCGCGGCGTCGAACTCGATGACGATTGCCATGTGGGTCGATACGAAGCCGTTCGACGACAATCGCGTGCGCGAAGCGTTGAAGCTGACCGTCGACCGGCAAGCCATGGTCGACACCGTGCTGCTGGGCTTCGGCGAGACTGGCGCCGACAACCCTGTTCCCATCGGCAACCCTGCGTCCTTCACCAAGGAAGCGCCCAAGCAGGATATTGCAAAGGCCAAACAGCTACTGGCCGAAGCAGGCTATCCCAATGGTCTCAAGTTCGACATGTACACGGCCGAGGGTGTGCCGGGCATGGTAAAAATGGCGCAAGTCTTCGCTGAAATGGCCAAGCCGGCCGGCTTCGACATCAATGTCATCGTGACGCCGGCAGACAGCTATTGGGACAATACTTGGCTGAAGAAGCCGATTCTGACCTCGGCATGGTCAATGCGCCCGCCCGGCGAGGGGCTGGCGGTGGCATATACCGAAAATGCCAAGTGGCCGGAGACGCATTGGAAGCGTCCGGACTACGACGCATTGCTATTGAAGGCGAATACGACGGTCGACCCTGCCGAGCGGACTAAGCTCTACCAACAAACCGGTGAACTGCTGGCCAAAGAGGGCGGCGAGATTATCCCGATGTTTGTCCATCAGGTGTTGGCCCTGCGCAAGGGCTGTACCGGCTATACGCCGCGGGCTCAGAACTTTAATCTGAAGTTCCAAGATATCAGCTGCCATTGAGCGAGATCGCCCCGGGGGCCATTCGACTCCCGGGGCAATCGCTGGAGCCGGCTGAGCGCGATAATCCGGTGGTCAGCTGATGTGGGTCACTTACACATGCAGGTTCTACGCCTCGTCATTGAGCGAATTCTGCTGTCGCTTCTGACGCTGCTTCTCGTTTCTCTGGTAATTTTCCTAATGCTGGAGATCCTGCCGGGCGATGTCGCGAGCCGCATCCTCGGCCGCGACGCGACACCTGAATCGCTGGCGGCATTGCGCCTGCGCTTGCATCTCGGTGAGCCGGCCGTCGTGCGCTACGGCGGCTGGCTCGGCAATCTGCTGACCGGCCATCTCGGCAACTCGCTGGTCAGCGATCGGCCGATTGCTGATATCCTGGGGCCACGCATCTTCAACACCGTGTTGCTCTCGCTCTACGCCTTCATCATCTACATTCCCTTGACCGTGGTCCCGGCGCTCGCGCAGGCGGTTCGACGCGACGGGTTGCTCGATCACTGCCTCTCGGTCGTGACACTCGTGCTGCTGTCGATGCCTGACTTCCTGCTCGGCACAGTTCTGCTTGTAGCCTTCGTCATCACGGTGCCACTGCTGCCTGCAATGTCGCTCGTGGATGAGACCTCCAGTGTCGGTGAATACCTACGCGCCATGACTTTGCCGGCCCTGACCTTGGCTATTGTTATGGCGGTCTATGCCGCGCGCATGCTGCGCGACAATTTGATCGAGGTTCTCGATTCCGACTACGTCCGCATGGCCGAACTCAAGGGGCTGTCCGCCGGCCGCGTGCTGCTGCGTCACGCGCTTCCCAATGCTGTTGTTCCAACGCTCAACGTCACGGCGCTTAATCTTGCCTATCTCGTGGGCGGCGTAGTGGTTGTCGAAAAAGTCTTCGCCTACCCGGGCTTCGGCGGCCTATTGGTCGATGCTCTCCAGCTGCGCGACCTGCCACTGATCGAGGCGACGATCATGATTGCCGCATCAGTCTACATCGCGGCCAATCTGATCGCCGATGTGGGCGCGATTTTGCTCAATCCCCGCTTGCGCAACGGCTGAGACATGACCGTCGCCGGACCCCAAACGCTCGCCCCCCGCCCGCTCCGTCGTCGCATGGCGGCCTGGTCGCAGACGCCGCTCAGCTTTCGCATCGGCGCGGCAATTCTGCTCGTGCATTTTGTCGCCGCCGCCGTGGGTCCCTTCATCGCCCCTTACGGCTACGCCCAGATGGGGGCGGGGATACCGCTCTCCGGCATGAGCTGGGCCCATCCGTTCGGGATCGATCAGCTCGGCCGCGACATCTTCAGCCGGGTCATCCATGGCGGGCATATCGTCATCTTCCTCGCCCTCTCGGGCACGTCCCTGGGGCTGGTGCTCGGCGCGATCATCGGGCTTCTGTCCGGCTATGTCGGCGGCTGGCTCGACAATCTCCTGCAGCGCTGCCTTGAGGCGCTCATCAGCATTCCGTTTCTCATCCTTGCCCTGTTGGCCATCGCGGCGGCCGGCCCCGAGGCCGCCGGGGATCCCGTTCTTGTCGCCCTGGTGGTGGCGCTGGTTTGGGCCCCCCGTATCGCCCGCATGGCGCGCGCGGCGGCCATCGAAATCGCGACGCGCGATTTCGTCACCGTGGCCAGGCTCCGTGGTGAAAGCGCCTGGTCCGTGATGCGGCGCGAGCTCCTGCCCAATGCGACGAGCGTGTTGCTGGTGGAGTTTGCGCTGCGCGCCGGCTACGCACCGGTACTGATTGGGTCCCTTGGCTTTCTCGGTTTTGGAATGCGTCCGCCGACGCCGGAATGGGGTCTCATGATCAGCGAGAATCGAGCCCTTATAATCGTATCGCCCATATGTGTTCTTGGGCCCGGCCTAGCGCTCGCCTCGCTGGTCGTGGGCCTCAACCTCTTTACCGAGGGGCTGGCCCGCATCCTCGGGCGCAGCGTGAACCTGGGCACACGATGACGGAGCCAGCGGCGCTGCTCAAAGTCGTCGATTTAATCGTCTCCTATCGCCAGCAGAACGACTGGCAACCGGTCTTATGCAGAGTCAACTTCACGATCAACCGCGGCGAAGCCTTCGGGCTGGTCGGCGAGTCGGGTTGTGGCAAGTCGACCATGGCGCTGCAGCTGTTGGGTTATCGCCATCCGGCCAGCCGGGTGAATGGTGGGCAAGTTCTGTTCAATGGCCAGGATCTGCTGTTGCTGAAGCGTGGGGACCTTGACCGTCTGCGCGGTGATCGTATCAGCTTCGTGCCGCAGAATCCCACGACCGCACTCAATCCCGGGATCCGGGTCGGCCAGCAGGTGATCGAAACGCTCCTCGGTCATGGCAAAGTGGCCGATAACGCGGCTGCGCTCGATCGCACGACTGAGCTGTTCGACCTCGTTGGCCTGCCGCAGCCAGTTAGCCTCCTCCGGCGCTACCCCCATCAGCTTTCGGGTGGCCAGCAGCAACGCGTTTGCATCGCCATGGCGCTCGCATGCAATCCCGACCTTGTCGTGCTCGACGAGCCGACCACCGGCCTGGACGTCACGACGCAGGAACAAATCATCGAGCTGCTGGTCGACTTGCGGGCACGCATCGGCATGTCAATGCTGTACGTCACCCATGATCTGGGCGTTCTGTCGCAGATCGCCGACCGCGTCGGCGTCATGTATGCCGGACATATGGTCGAGATTGCGCCGACCGTGGCGCTCTTCAGCCAGCCGCGGCATCCTTATACCCGTGGCCTCATCGCCTCGATCCCGCGCCTCGATCAGCCCGAGGAGACACTCGCCCGGCCGCTGCGCGGTCTCCTCCGACGCGACGAGCTGCCGGCCGGTTGTCCCTTTCAGCCGCGCTGCGACTTCGCCGAACCCTCTTGCTCTGAACGGCCGCAGAGCCTCGATCGGGTGGCGCTAGGCCACGAGGTCGCCTGCCAGCGCTGGCGCGCCTTGGCCGCTCCAGCCGTGGCTGCCGTAGGCGAGGTTGCGGCCGCCCGCCCAGCGACGGCGGAAGCGCCGCTGCTGACCCTAGACGGCGTCACGCTTGCCTATGGCGCAGCCCATGGTTGGCTCGGCTGGTTGACGCGGTTTGGCGCATTTGTAGCGGTGCAGGATCTAAGTTTTTCCATCTCCCGTGGCGAAACATTCGCCCTAGTTGGTGAGTCGGGCAGCGGGAAATCCACCGTCGCCCGGGCGATCAGCGGACTGCTTTCGCCGCAGTCGGGCCGGATCTTGCTCCAGGGACAGGCGCTGCCGGAACTGGTGCGCCAGCGTACCGCTGAGCAGCGCCGACGGATCCAGTACGTCTTTCAGAATCCCGATGCATCGCTCAATCCGCGCGCCCGCATCGGCAGCATACTCGCCCGGCCGCTGGAAATGTTCCTCGATCTCGATGCGAAAAGCGTCCGCCTGCGAATCGTGCAGGCGCTGTCAGATACGCGCCTTGACTCCAGCTATGCCGCGCGCTTTCCCGATCAGCTCTCCGGCGGCGAGCGGCAGCGCGTCGCCATCGCCCGGGCGTTGATCGTGAAGCCGGAGCTGCTGCTCTGCGACGAGGTGCTGTCCGCCCTCGACGTGTCGGTCCAGGCCAGCATCCTCGATCTGCTGCGCGGGCTGCGCGAGCGCCACCAGGTGGCGATGCTGTTCATCGCGCACGATCTGGCCGTGGTGCGCCAGCTCGCCGACCGTGTCGCTGTGATGTATCAGGGCCAGCTCATGGAGGTCGGCGACACGGCGGATGTCTTCGCGGCACCGTTCCATCCTTACACTCATAGTTTGATCATGGCGGTGCCGACCCTGGCCCGGGCGCGGGAGGGGCGACGTGCGGGACGCCTGCTGCCGCGCCCGCCGGCTGCGGCGCGCGCCTGCGCCTTCGCCGGACGCTGCCCCTGGCAGCCTGGCCGGATCTGCGAAGACGTCGTCCCACCCTGGCGGCGGACAGCGCGCGGTCTTGCAATCCGCTGCCATCTCCCGCTTGCCGAACTCGAACAGCGCGCCGGGAAGACGCCAGTGGCGCCCGTCCGCGCTTCGCCAAACCTAGAGGATCCATCCGCCAGCAAGGGAATTCAGAGATGAAGATCACAGACGTCGAATGTTTCGTGCTTCTCGTGCCCGACTATCGGGCCGACGCCTGCAGCTCCGCCCAGGACAATCTAGTGGTGAAGATCCGCACCGACGAAGGGTCGGTGGGCATCGGCGAGACCGACACCAATCCCTGGGTCGCCAAGGCGATGATCGAGGCGCCGGGCACCCATATCATGGGTCTCGGCCTCAAGGAGATGCTGGTCGGGGCAGATCCGCGGGACGTCGAGGGCCTATGGGAGCGGATGTATGTCGGCTCGGCGATGACGGGCCGGCGCGGGCTTGGCATTTGCGCCATGGGCGCTTTGGACATGGCACTCTGGGATCTGCGCGGCAAGATCGAAAGCAAGCCCTGTTGGCAGCTTCTGGGTGGCGCGGTCAACAATGCCATCACACCCTATGCCTCGCTGCTGCCCGAGGGCGATACGCTCGACGTCTATACGCGCATCTTGACCGAGCGCGCGGTGGAGGCCAAGCGCCTCGGCTTCCGCGCGGTGAAGCTCGAGATCTGCATCAAGGGACCATATTCGCATAATTCGCTGCAGATCCCCGACGACAACGAAATCGCCAAGATCGTCCGCACTTGCCGAAAAGCCATTGGCCCCGACATCGCAATCATGGTGGACGTCGCCTATTGCTGGCGCGATTGGAAGGAGGCGCTGCGGGCCATCGATATGTTCGCCGACCAGGACATCTATTTCGTCGAGACGCCGCTGCCGAGCGACGACTACGAAGGCTACAGCAAGCTTGTCGCCACCTCCCCGGTGCGTATCGCCGCCGGCGAATGGCTGAATACGCGCTTCGAGTTCCTCGAGCTGATGGACCGCGATGCTCTCGACGTCGTGCAGCCGGACGTCGGCCGCGTCGGCGGCTTGACCGAGGCAAGGCGCGTGGCCATGCATGCTCGCGACCGGGGCATCGTTGTCGTGCCGCATTGCTGGAAGTCTGCCATCGGCATCGCCGCCTCAGTGCATCTGGCAGCCATCGCGCCGACCTGCACCTACATCGAGTTCCTGCCGGCCTCGCTAGCCGATTCGAGACTGCGGCGCGAGCTGGTGCTGGACGAGCTTCCGGTCGTCAACGGCCGTATTCCGCTGCCGACCAAGCCGGGACTAGGGATCACCGTCAACGAGGAGGCGCTGAAGGCCTTCAAGGTCGCCTGATGACCATTCGTGGTTTCTATGATTCCCCCTGTCACTACCGTTAACCTTGTATCTGTGAGTGGCGGGCTGGCGGTAAGCCGGCGAGGCTGAAGGCGGATGGGAGCTCGCCGCAACCTAAGGCTTGTAAGCCCGCGGATGAGCTTGGTGCCCCGTCCGTTCTTTTGTCCGAGAGCCCGAACAGTCGCTTGGGCCGCAATGCGAGCCCGCATTTACAAGGACGGGTGTGGAACAGACGCTGCGCCTCTCAATGAAGTGCCTTGCTTTTCTCGAAGTCAAGGAGGGGCTGCGCGTCGGCGAGTAGTTTGTCACGTTCTTCGTCCACTCCGGTCTTCATTATCGATTCGTCAATTCGAGAAGCTCGATGATAATGCCGTTCGGATCGCGGATGTAGGCAGCCTTACAAGGTTTGGCAGCCCCTATGGCGACGGTGGCTATTTCACCTTGCGTCGTTGCTCCGGCAGCAAGTAGGTCGCGCCAGGTACGCTCGATATTGTCGACCTTGAGGCAAACATGGGCCACGCCTGGCATACTCGGCTGCAGTGGAGGGGCCGCAGCCGCACCTTCGAGATACTGAATGAATTCCATGTGGTGCCCATAGCCGTGGAGGTGGGCCACCATGAGCTCCGCACCGGGTATTCCAGTCACTTTTCCCTGCCAGTTTCCCGAGCGCGACGAGACGGAGGCCGCCTCGAAACCGAGTGCCTCGGTCCAGAAGCCCACAGATTTGCCGATGTCAGCGACTGTGAAACTCGTGTGATCAAAGCCGATGATCATGCTTGCCTCCGTCAGACGTAACCGTAAGCCGTCCATCCGCCGTTCACTTCAAGCACGTGGCCAGTGACATATGCCGCCTTCACGGGATCGAGCAGATACGCGATTCCGAAGGCCACGTCTTCCTCGGTGCCCAATCGGCCGAGCGGTGTCCGTCGGGTCACGGCTTCCACGTCGAAACCGCCCTGTGCGGCGAAGTTCCGCGTCGTTTCGTTCATGATGTATCCGGGCGCAATTGCATTGACGCGAATTCCGAGCGGCGCCCATTCGACTGCCTGGATTTTCGTCAGGCTGATGAGGGCGCTCTTGGAGACGCAGTAAGGCCCGCGGCCCGGGGCGGTGACTTGCCCAAGCACCGAGGAAACATTCACGATGGCGCCGCCGCTCTTCATTTGCGGGACGACGGCGCGCGAAATCGCGATGGGCGCCATGAGGTTCACCTCGAATACGCGCCTCCAGCGCTCGAGAGTCAGATTAAGGATCGTATCGTGGTCCCACGTGCCCGCGTTGTTCACTAGATCGTCTATGCCGCCCCAACTATCGTCCATGGCGCTAAGCACGCGGTCGATAGCCGCAGCATCCACCACATCGCCTTCCACCCAGAGCGAATGGCCGCGCCTGAGCGATTCGGAAGTGCGTCGTGCGGCCGTACCGTCGCGGTCGAGGATCGCGACCTTGGCCCCCAGATCGGCGAGTGTGCGAGCCGTCGCCGCGCCAATACCGGCGCCCGCACCGGTAATGAAGATACGCCTTCCTGCGAGTGACTTCTTGGTGGGCACGGAGACTCCTAACGGCACCTCTAAGGACAATCAGACGAAATTAACTTGAACCAGGGGTATTCCTGTGGCCGTCCGCGCACCGAAGCAAGTCGATTTTCCATCGTCAGCATTGCCTGATCTGG
>JBGPNG010000019.1:0-10106 GCA_041487395.1 Dongiaceae bacterium | reverse complement strand
CGACATCGTCGGCGCCAAACCAACGCAAGGTATTGAGCGGCTGAAACGCCAGAACAGGATCTTGGGCCATCGGATCGAATGGCGCCACGAAGCTGGCAGCAGCGGCCAGGATCAGCCAGATGGCGACGATCAGGATGCCGTGGGTGAGCGTCGCGGTGCGCCGCGCCATCGGTTGGGCGATGGTCATAGCTTTACCCGTGGATCGATGGCTGCCCTAACGACGTCGAGAAGGAATTTGGCGAAGACGACGCCGGCGGCCAGCAGCAGGGCGACGGCCTGAACCACCAGATAATCCCGTGTGGAGATCGATCCGATGATGAGTCCGCCAAGGCCGGGAATGGCAAAGACCTGTTCGGCCACCACTGTGATGCCGACCAGCCATCCCACGTTCTGGTCCAGCAGCTTGACCGCGGGGATGAGGGAATTGAGAAGCACATGTCGGCGAAAGATCGCCCGCTCCGGCAAACCTCGCGCACGCGCGGCGGCGACATGGGGCGCCCTCATCTCCTGCAGCATGCTGGCACGCAGGTTGTGGATGAACAGCGGCGAGAGCGATAGCGCCACGGTCAACGCCGGCAGGAATAGATGATGCAATTGGACGAGGAGGTCTTCGCCAAAGCCTGAAGCCGGAAAGACCTTCAGCGTCACGCTGAAGACGAAAACCAGGATAATTCCGATCCAGAATGTGGGCATGCCGAGACCGGCGGTGGAATAAGCGCGAATCAATCGGTCTGCCAAGCCGCCTTCGTGCCGTGCCGCCAGGATCGCCAAGCCGATGGAGATCATCAGAGAAAGCATCGCGCCATAGACGACCAGGAACAGCGTCGGCCACAGCCGCTCGAAGACGACGGCGAAAACGGGCATTTTATAGACGACCGACTGTCCAAGTTCGCCATGAAACAGGTTCTTCAGGAAATAGACGTATTGCACCGGGAGAGGATGATCGAGGCCGTATTGCATGCGGGCCTGGGCTAGCGTGTCCGGTGCCGCCTGCGCGCCGACGAGGATGCGGCCTGGATCGCCCGGGATGGCATGGATGAGAATGAAGCTGGCCAGAGTGACGCCAATCAACACGGGGATGAGCTGAAGCGGCCGGTAAACGATGAAGCGGAAGCGGTTCATCTGGCTTAGCCCCGGTGCTTGGCGAGGAAGGCTGTCAGTCGGTCGAAATAAGCCGCAGGATCCTCGTACATCGCAAGATGGGAGCAGTTGCGCAAGACGGCTGTCTCGGAATCTGGCAAGGCGCGGTGCATGGGCATGGCGCAGACGGGCGTGAACGCGTCGAACTCGCCGACGATGACCAGGCAGGCGACTGCGATCTGCTCCATCTCGGCGATACGATTCCAATCCTTGAGATTGCCGGTATAGAAAAACTCGTTCGGGCCCTGCATGGCGTCATAGGGCTGCATGTTCATGCCATCGAGAGAGGCTTTCACCGCGTTCGGCAGCGTCTGCAGGCGATGAACATGGCGGTAGTTGAGAAGCGTGATGGCCGCTTTGTATTCCGGATACTCCGGACTGCCGGCGGCCTCATGGGAATCGCCATAGCTGTGGGTAACAACCTCATGGCCGTCGACCCCGACGCGAGTCGACGCGACAGACCTGGCAATCACGTGTTTCCCTCTTATGCTCTCGCGACGTCGCGAGAGTGCAGGGCGCTTTTCCCATCGTCAAGCGCGGCTCTTGTCATGGGGCCGTCCCGCCATCAATCAATTTTCATGCTATGGCGCATGTTAACCTTAGCGGTGCTTGGCGCCGGCCCGATTTGAGGCCTCGAGGCACGTGGAGCGGGGCTTTCCGACGCACCTTCGCCATTCAGCTACGATCTGCTGCACCCGAGCGAACGGCTCAGGATGCATTTCATCGATCCGCATGCGCCGCCGCTGCCCTTGGGAGGGCTGGGCGCACCCCCACCCCTGACACAGCGGCATGATTGCATTCTCTATCATCGGCAATTGCCGCGCGATCCGATCCAGCCGACTCCGGTGCCCTGCCTTCCCAATCAAGGGAATCGGCAGGGCTGGTGCCCCCGGCCGGAATCGAACCAGCAACCTACGGTTTACAAAACCGTTGCTCTGCCAATTGAGCTACAGGGGCCGGGCACCGCGGCCCTGAGATAATCCCTGCCGCCCTTGCCCCGCAAGGCTATAATTCTCGGGACATTTTCCGCCGAGGAGAACCGCCATGGCCGAGACCTTCCGCGCCGCCTGCGTGCAGAACTGCGCCGAGCGCGACATGGCGCCCAGCATCGCCGCAATCGAGCCGCTCATCCGCGGGGCCGCCGGCGATGGGGCCAAGCTGATCGTGCTACCGGAGATGGTGACAATGATCGAACCGCAGAACCCCAGGATCCTGGAAAAGGCAGTCGCCGAGGCGGCCGATCCGGGCTTGAAGCGATTCCGTGCATTGGCCCGCGAAACGCAAAGCTGGATTCTCGTCGGTTCTCTCCTCATCAAGGCGGAGGGGGAGAACCGGGTCGTGAACCGCTCCTATCTTCTGGATGCGGATGGTGCCATCGCCGCGCGCTACGACAAGCTCCACCTGTTCGATGTGGATCTGGCGAGCGGCGAGACCTATCGCGAATCCGCGACGGTGAAAGCGGGCAACCGAGCCGTCCTCGCGACCTCGCCCTGGGGGCTGATCGGCATGTCGGTCTGCTACGATCTGCGCTTCGCCTATCTCTATCGGGCATTGGCCCAGGCAGGCGCCTCATATCTCGCAATCCCCGCGGCCTTCACCTACACCACCGGCAAGGCGCATTGGCATGTCCTGGTGCGCGCGCGAGCCATCGAAACCGGCAGCTATGTCTTCGCCGCCAACCAGGGTGGGACCCATGCCGAGGGACGGCGCACCTGGGGCCACAGCCTGATCGTCGACCCTTGGGGCGAGGTGCTGGCCGATGGCGGTGACAAGGTCGGCTGGATAACTGCCGAGATAGACCCGGCCGAGGTCGACCGGGCTCGCCAGATGATTCCCGCCTTGCGCCACGATCGCAGCTTCCCGAAACCCGAACGCGCCGCGGCGGAGCAGGCAGCAGAGTAGCGTCAGTTCCGGTATTGCACGCCGGGCAGGATGCAGAGCATTTCGAAGAGCAGGTTCGCTGCCAGCAACGACGTATTGCCCGAGATATCGTAGGGCGGGGCGACCTCGACCAGATCGCAGCCGACGATATCGAGGCCGCTACAGCCGCGGATGATCTCGAGCCCTTGGCTCGTCGTGAGGCCGCCAATCTCCGGGGTTCCCGTGCCCGGCGCTGAGGAGGGATCGAGCCCGTCGATATCGAAGCTGAGATAGACCGGACCCCTGCCGAGCTGCTGGCGTATTTCGCCCATCAACGGTGCAAGCGATTTGTACCAGCATTCTTCCGCCTGAACGACGCGGAAACCCTGAGCGCGCGGCCAATCGAAATCCTCGGCCGCATAGCCCGTGGCGCGCAATCCGATCTGGGCCACGCGTTTGCCCTCGAGGAGGCCTTCCTCGACCGCGCGGCGGAACGGCGTGCCATGGGCGACCTTCTCGCCGAACATGCTTTCGTTGATGTCGGCGTGAGCGTCGATATGAACCATGCCGACGGGCCCGTGTTTTTTCTTGAGGGCTCGCAGGATCGGCAGCGCGACGGTGTGATCGCCGCCGATGGTCAACGGCTTGCAGCCATGGCCGAGGATCTCGTCGTAGGCGGCCTCTATGATCGCCATGCTCTTCTGAATGTTGAACGTGTTAATGGCCACGTCGCCGATGTCGGCGACGGACAGGCTGTCGAAGGGTGCAGCCCGGGTCGCCATGTTGTAGGGGCGGATGAGGCAGCTCTCGGCCCGGATCTGCCGCGGGCCGAACCGCGCGCCGGAACGGTTCGAGGTACCTATGTCGAAGGGCACGCCCACGAAACAGGCATCCAGCCCCTCGGCCGTCGGCCGGCTCGGCAACAGCATCATCGTTGCAGGTCCGCCGAAGCGCGGCATCTGATTGCCGCCCATGGGCTGATAAAAGGTCTTGGTCATCAAGCTCTCCTGAAATACCACTGTCAGGTTACCCCGCCGCGCCCGGCCGGGCCAATCGCTTCGGTCCTACGCCGCTGTTCGCTTGCGCAGCCCATTGAATACTAAGCGTATTTCGCGACACATGCGCCGTTTCATCGCGTCGAGAGACATGGCGTCGTCGGCGACGAATTCTGCGAACAATGCGTTGCAGACATAGAACAGCACCTGGCCGGCGTCCTCGCAACTGACGCTTGCGGGAATGTCGTTGCGCGAGCGCAAGGCGCGGCAGAGCGCGGTAACCTGCTGGGCCAATTTCCGGTCGAGGGCCCGATAGCCCGCCCCGATGGGGGTCTCCGCATTGCTGAGCGCGGTGCCCATCATCTGGCGCCACAGCCGCTTGTCGAGGTGGACAAGCGAATGATCGACATAGCCTTCCAGCAATCTGTTGACGGCTGCGACCGGGTCGGGCGGCGGCGCGGCAACGATGGCGGCACCCACTGCGCGAACTTCCTCCCCGTCGAGCGCCACCAGCGCCAACAGCAGATCGCCCTTCGAAGCGAAATAGTTGTAGACGGTCGCTGGTGACAAGCCGGCGCGCGCGGCGATTTTCTCGATCTGCGTTTCTGCGAAACCGTCGCGGCGAAACAACAGGCTCGCAGCCTCGAGGATATCCTTGCGCCGTCCCGCTTTCTGCCGTTCGCGCAGTCCCGACATCTCTCCCCCGAAATATTAGGGCTTGACCGAAATTTAGAGGTCATTCATTTTTTGTCAAACAACAAAGAATTCCAAACCCAGGGAGGATGCGATGTGTAGATCTTCATTGTCCCGGCGCCAGCTTCTGGCAGGCGGTGCGGCGGTGCTTGCTGCGGGAAGCTTCGGCGTGCGGCCGTCGTGGGCGACTGATTCCTTGAACGCTCTCGTCTGGTGCGACCACACGGACCCCGGCCTGCTCGGGCCATTCGAGCAGGCCAATGGCGTCAAGGTCAACACCAAGGAATTCGATAGCACCGGGGCCGCCATTGCCATCCTGGAGCAGTCCCAGCCCGGGGACTGGGACGTGCTCGTGCTCGACACCGTCGACATCGGTCGCATGGCCAAGAAGGGCTACTTGGCCGAACTCACTAAGGCTGACTATCCCTGGGACGATATCTTCCCGCAGCTTCACGAACCCGAGCTGCACATGCTGGACGGCAAGCTCTACGGCGTGCCGGAGAAATTCGGTTACAACACGGTCGCCTATAACAACAAGAAGGTCGACCCGGCCGACATGCGCCATGCCAGCGTGATGTGGAATCCGAAGTACAAGGGTCGCATCGCCATTTACGACTACTACAACCCCATCATCGCCATGGTTGCCATCGGGCTCGGAATCAAACCGTACACGCTTTCGAAGGAGCATCTGCCGGCGATCCGCGCCAAGCTTCTGGAGATGAAAAAACTGGCGGCCCTGGTGGGCGACGTGCCGACGGTGCAGAACGCTCTGGTCACGGGTTCGGCGGACATCATCACCGGCGGCGGCGAGTTCGCGGTCGCGGGCCTGATGACGGAGAATCCCGCGCTCGATTGGGTATTGCCCGACGAGGGCGGCGTGCGCTGGATGCAGTCGCTCGCCATCTTCAAGGATTCGAAGAAAGCCGATATGGCGAAGAAGTTCGTTCAGTATATCCTGACCCCGGACGGGCAGGGGCGGCTGGCGACGGCGCCCTGCTATTGGGCGATGCCGTCGAACAAGAATGCCAATTTGACCGACGCGCAGAAGAAGACGCTCCGGTGGGACGAGCAGCCGGCATTCCTGGCGCGCTCATATCACTATTTGCGGCCCGACGAAGCGCTCGACAAGGCATTGCAGGATGTGTGGACGGAGTTCCTCAACGGCTAAGCAGGCATGCGGAAGCCATCGCTGAAGGATTGGGCCGTCTATCCGGCGCTCGGGTGGACGGCCTTGTTTTTCGCCCTGCCGCTGGCTGCCATGCTGGCGATGAGTTTTGCCGAGCGGGTGAGCGGTGCCATCGTCTATTCGGGCACGCTCGCCAATTACATCGGTTTTGCCACGCGCAGCGATGGCGCGCTCGTCGCCGCCTTGGCGAATTCGATCGAGGTGACGCTGATCGTCACCGCGCTCAGCATCCTGATCGCCTATCCGCTCGCCTATATTCTGGCTTATCGGATCCCGCCGCGCTGGCAGCGGCTGCTATTGATCCTCATCATCCTGCCCTTCTGGACCTCCTACGTGATCCGCTCCTACAGCTGGCTGCTGGTGCTCTCGGAGAACGGGGTCATCAACCAGACCTTATTGGCGCTCGGCCTGACAGACGCGCCGATCGGCTTTGGAAATACAAGGGCCGCAACCATTCTGGGCTTCGTCCATTTCTTCACCATGCTGCTGACGCTGACGATCTATTCCAATTTGTCGCAGATCAAAGCGTCATATCGGCTGGCAGCGGCCGATCTCGGCGCATCGGCGGCGCAGATCTTCCTGCGCGTCACGCTACCCCTCAGCCTACCGGGCGTCGGCGTAGGTGCATTCCTGACATTCGTGCTGGCGATCGGCGATTACATCACCCCGCAGATTCTTGGCGGCAGCAAGGAGCTGCTGTTGCCCCAAGCGATCATGCTCCAGATCGGGCGCACTGCCGACTTCCCCATGGCATCCGCCCTCAGCATGATTCTGATGCTGGTGGTGAGCGCGGCCTTCCTGGTTTCAGCCCGCCGTTTGAAGATGGACCGGGTCTAGCCCGATGCGCCGGCCGTTTCGCCATCTACCCGCCGTGGCCTACATGCTGTTGATGGCGGTGTTCATTTTTCTTCCGGTCGCCGTACTGATTCAATATTCCTTCCAGAACGGCATGCTGCCGGTACCCCCATTCAAGGGTTTTTCCCTGCAATGGTATGCAAAGGTTTTTCAGAACGATCGCTTGATCGCCGCACTGCGAAATTCCGTCGTCGTCGGCGGGCTTTCTTCGCTGGCCGCGACGACGCTCGGCTTTCTGGCCGCTTACGGCCTTGCCCGTACGCGGCCGCACGCAGCCGCGGCCATGCAATTCGCCCTGATGGCGCCGATCACCGTCTCATATCTCATCATCGGCATGGGATTGCAGATCGTTTCCAATCAGCTTGGCTTCGAGAAATCATTGTTGCTGGTGGGCATCGGACATGTCGTGATCAACATGCCCATCGCCTTTGCCATTCTCTATTCGCAACTGGGCGAGCATCAGGCCAATGTCGAGCGTGCCGCCCATGATTTGGGCGCTTCCGATTGGCAGGCTCTTATCCTGATCACGGTTCCGATGCTTTGGCCGGCGCTGTTGGCGGCATTCTTCATTTCCTTCACGCTGTCCTGGGACGAGTTCGTCATTGCTTTCCTGCTGAGCCGTTTTGACGTGACTCTGCCGGTGGTGATCTGGAGCATGCTGCGCACAGGGCTCAACCCCGAGCTGAATGCGGCGGGCACCCTCGTCTTCGCGACATCGATCGTGCTGGTTGTTCTTGTCGAGTTGCTGTTGCGTCGGGGGCGCCGCGCCAATGGCTGAGCCGCTCGTCCGGATAGCCGGCCTGCGCAAGGCCTATGGAGAATTGACGGCAGTGGACGGCGTCGATCTCGACGTCGCCGCCGGAGAGTTCGTCGTGCTGCTTTGTCCGTCGGGCAGCGGCAAGACGACGATTCTCTCCATGCTGGGCGGCTTTACCGAACCGGATGCCGGACGCATTGAGATCGCCAAGGAGGACGTGACCGCGCTGCCGCCGGCGCGCCGTCCGACGGCAACGGTCTTTCAAGACTACGCCCTCTTTCCGCATATGAATGTCGCGGCTAATGTGGGTTTTGGCCTGGCGATGCATAAGGTCGAGAAATCCGAGCGCCTGTCTCGCGTGACAGCGACGCTTGCCATGGTCGGGCTCGCGGGCTTCGGCGGCCGCGCCATCCACCAACTCTCAGGCGGGCAGCGCCAGCGCGTCGCCCTGGCACGCGCGATCGCGGTAGTACCGAAGGTGTTGCTTTTGGACGAACCGCTGGGCGCGCTCGATTTGGCGCTGCGCCGCCAAATGCAGGAAGAGCTGGTGCAACTCCAGAAGCGCCTTGGCACCACCTTCGTGCACGTCACCCACGATCAGGAGGAGGCGCTCAGCATCGCCGATACCGTCGTGGTGCTGAACAAGGGCCGGATCGAGGACATGGGACCGCCGCGTCGCGTCTATCTGCGCCCGGCCACATTGTTCACCGCAACCTTCATGGGAGAGAGCAACGTACTGCCGGGCCAGGTGGCCGAGGCGACGGCGAATAGGGTAGGTGTCGAAACGGCGCTCGGGATTCTGCGGAGCGAAGGATCGGCCGCGCCCGGCGCCGCGGTGCATGTGGCGCTTCGGCCGGAACAACTGGCCGTGGCGCCTGCCGCCGACCGGCAAGCGCTCGGCCGCGCCCGGGTGATCGATCTGACGTTCCAGGGCAATCACTTGCGCTGCCATGCGCGCTCGACGAACGAAGAGGGGACGCCGCTTCTTCTACGCTTACCTTTCGACACACCGATAGAAATCGGGAACGAGGTCGCGATCTACGCAAAACCGACCGACGCAGTCGTACTGACCCGCTGATCTTTGAAGCAGACCGCCTAAGTCGTCGTGGATTCTCGCGGACAACCGGGCCGGCGCTTGCCGGCCACATATTCCTCGATCAAAGCCAGAAAACGTCGGCCATCGAAGCTGCCGAAATGTCCGCCATGGACAACACGCGCGGGAATTCGCCGCAGGCGCTCCATGGTGGCCAAATAGTCGTCGACGACAGAGTGATAACAATCGTCGATCAGCGGCCCGTCATAGACCGCATCACCCGAGAACAATATCCCAGATGCGGCTTCCCACAATCCGATGGAGCCGGGCGAATGCCCGGGCAAATGGAGCACCTCGAATCTCCGGTCGCCCAGATCGATCACATCGCCATCGTCGAGAATCCGCGTTGCCGGGGCAGGTATCACGTCATAGGCGGTGGAAGCGTAAGGCGCCGGCGGCAATTGCGTGAAGATTTCGTCGCTGACGTAAAGCTCGGCCAAAGTTCGGCGGCGATCGGGCAACGCCAATATGTCGGCTTCCAGACGATGGACCGCGCGCTCGGCAAATTCGTGATGGGCGCCGATATGATCGAAATGGCTGTGGCTGGCCACCGCCAGGATCGGGCGCTCGGCGAGCAGCGCTATCTGCTGGCGCAGCGGCACGACACCCATGCCGGAATCGACCAGCAGGTCGCGCTCCCGTCCCCGGATATGCCAGAGATTGCAGCGATAGAACGGCAGGATATAAGGTTCGTGGATCAGCGTGACGCCGTCGCCAAGCGATCTTGTCTCATACCAGCGGTCGGATGTCGCTATCTGCATCGGGAAGGCCCGAGTGGCGCGCGAACCCTATTCGGAATTCGCGCCGACCAGTTGGCGCCGGGCGTAGTGCAAATGGTTGGTCACGATCGCCACCGCCGCCTCCATGTCGCGGGTGCGGATCGCCTCGAAGAGGGCATGGTGCTGCAAATTGTACTCGGCGATCCGCGCCGGCGTCAGGACCTTGTCCTTCATGGCGGTCCATTGGCTGTGGGTGCGCACCGTGTTGATCTGGCGATAAATCCAGACCATCAGCGGATTGCGCGTCGCTTCCGCGATCAATTGGTGGAATTCCTCGTCCCACAGCGTGAAGCCTTCGGCGTCGGTGCTCGCCTGCTCCATGCGCGCGATGGCATTGGCGATTCGTTCGATATCGCGCGCGGTGGCATTCAGCACGGCCAGGCGCACCATGTTCGGTTCAACGCCCAAGCGGACTTCGATCAATTCCAGCGGGCTCGTCAGTTCGGCGATGTCTTCGGTATCGCCCTGGGCGCGGAAATTCACGAATGTGCCGCTGCCGACCCGGCGGTTTACCAGCTTCTCGACTTCGAGTTGACCCAGCGCGGTGCGAATCGTCGTGCGCGATGCCCCGAATGCCGATGCCAACTGGCGTTCGGCGGGCAGCTTTTCGCCATGGGCGTAGCCGCCTTCCATGATGGCTTGGCGAAGCTGTGCCGTGATCCAGGCCGATCCCCGCACCGAGTCGGCGATGACCGAGGTGGGCCTGTCGGCGAGATCTACACCAATTTTAGCCATTTCCGCGCCTTTG
>JBGPNG010000018.1:0-10289 GCA_041487395.1 Dongiaceae bacterium | reverse complement strand
GATCTGATCCACCGTCATCTCGCCTTCCACCAGGCATTCCAGGATGGCATCCAGAACCTCGTAGGGCGGCAGCGAATCCTGGTCGGTCTGATTGGGTTTCAGTTCCGCCGTCGGCGCCTTGGTCAGGACGCGCTCGGGCATGACGGGGCCAGCCGGGCCGGCGGCACCCTCCGGCCGTTCGGCGTTGCGCCAGCGCGAAAGCGCAAACACGGTGGTCTTATAGACATCCTTCAATACCGAATAGCCGCCGCACATATCGCCATAGAGCGTGGCGTAGCCCACCGACATTTCCGATTTGTTGCCGGTCGAGAGCACCATATGGCCGAGCTTGTTGGAGATCGCCATCAAGGTGACGCCGCGGGCCCGGCTCTGGATATTTTCCTCGGTCGTGTCCGCCGCCCGCCCATCGAAGACGGGCTTCAGCATCTCCGTGAAGGCGCGCATCGCCGGCTCGATGGAGAGATTGTCGAGGCGGATGCCGAGTGCCGCAGCACAAGCCGCCGCGTCTTCCAGGCTATCCTTGCTGGTATAGGGCGAGGGCATCATCACGGCCCGCACGCGGGCCGGCCCCAGCGCATCGACGGCAACCGCCGCCGAGAGCGAGGAATCGATGCCGCCCGAGAGGCCCAGAACGACACCGGGAAAACCGTTCTTGTCTACATAATCGCGCAGGCCCAGCATCATCGCCTGATAGATGCCGGCAAGACCGGCGATCGGCGTCGCGATCTCGCCGCCCGCGCAACGCCAGCCGGCATTGCCGCGCCGCCAGCGGGTCAGAGAGACTGCCTCGCGCCAGGCGGGAAGCTGCGCCTTCAGGGTGGCATCGGGATCAAGCGCGAAGGAGGCGCCATCGAAGACCAGTTCATCCTGAGCGCCGATCTGATTGACATAGATGATCGGCAGGCTCGATTCGACGGCGCGCGCCGCGGCAAGCTGGATGCGGTGATCGTGCTTCTCACGCTCGTAGGGACTGCCGTTGGGAACCAGGAGAAGCTCGGCGCCCGATTCCGTCAGGGTCTCGGTGACATCGGGCGTCCACATGTCCTCGCAGACCATGACGCCAAGCCGTACATCGCGAAAGCTGATCGGCCCCTGAGGCAATCCGGCATCGAACAGCCGCTTTTCATCGAAGACGCCGTAGTTCGGCAAATCCCGTTTGAAGCGCCGGGCGAGAATCCCGCCATCGGCCAGAAGAATTGCGGCGTTGTAGAGCTTGCCGTCCTCGACCCAGGGGGATCCCACCAGCATGGCCGGGCCGCCGTCGGCGGTCTCGTTAGCCAAAGTTTCGACCGCGGTTCGGCAGGCGGCCTGAAACGCGGGCTTCAGCACCAGATCTTCCGGCGGATAGCCGCAGATGCTGAGTTCGCTGAAGACGACGAGATCGGCGCCGAGCCCCCGCGCCTTGCCGCGGGCGGCGCGAATCTTGGCGAGGTTGCCGGCGATGTCGCCCACCTTCAAGTCGATCTGGGCGAGCGCGATGGCGAGGTCCTGGGTCATGGCCGCCAACTTAACTCGAATTTCTCACAAGAACCATGGTCGGCCGGCTGTCAATTGCGCCGGGGGATGGGTCGGGGGACTAGATCTTCATCGGCAGGATGACCATGGGGACGCCGCGCGCCTGCAGCCGGCGCTGCATGATCAGCGGCGTCTGGCCATGCAGCAGGCGGGTGAGGAACGTCTCGTTCTTGAAGACGAGCTGGGAAGCGAAGACCACGCTATCGGAAAATTGTGCCAGCGCCTGATCGAGCATGGCGGTGAGCTCGGCCGTGGTGTCGGCGGCGACCCCGCCGAAGGCGACCGACGGCAGGTTGCGGCGCTGGCAGTAATTGACGAACTGGGCGAGAGATTCATCGACGCGCTCGCGCAGCGTGTCGAGCTCGCCGGTGTGCCGGAAGGTATCGGAATCGACTTCGCCCACCCGGATGAAGACATAGTTGGTGAAATGGCCATGAAACAGCTTGCGCACCGCGAGCAGCGTATGCATTCCGGTACCGAGGCTGCCGCCCACCAGGAAGATCGCGGTCGGCTTGGCCGGCTCCAGCGGCGGCGGGTTGGCGACCGCCGTCGCCCGCGTGGTGGTGGCAAACAGGGCGTCGGCCTGGGACAGCAAACGGTTGCAGGCATTGTAATGCCGCCGGATGAGAACGCCGGCGAAGATGATGCAGCCGGTGATGACCACCGTCATCCAGGCGCCTTGGGTGAATTTATTGATCACCGTCACGACCAGAATGGTCGCGGTCAGGATGAAGCCGAAGGCGGAAACGAACAGGCGGAAGGGGCGGAAGTTCTCACCCTCGCGCCGGCGCAGCCAATGCCCCGTCAGGCCGACGAAAGACAGCACGAAGCTGATGAAGACGTTGATGCTGTACAGCACCACCAGCTTGTCGACGCGCCCGTCGGTCACGATCAGGATGGCGATCGCCGCAGCCGCCAACAGCAGCAGCCCGTTCTGCGTCACCAAACGGTTGGAAAGATGGGCGAACTGATGGGGCATCCAGCGGTCGATCGCCATATTGGCCAGGGCCGCAGGGCCGCCGAGAAAACCGGTGTTGGAGGCGACGAACAACAGGCCGGCGGCGACGCTGAGGGTGCCGAGAAGGATGAGCGCGCCGGCCATCTGATCCGAGCCCAGGAAATGGGCGAGCACGACACGGAACGTGACCGCGTTCAGAGTCTGGCCGAGTTCGGGCTGCACGCCCCACAGCAGGTATAAAATGATCAGCCCGCTGGCAGCGAAGGACAGCGAGGCCGCCATATAGGTCATCGTCCAGCGCCCGGTCAGCGTGCGCGGCTCGCGCAGCATATGAATGTTGTTCGAGACGGCTTCGATGCCGGTGTAAGTACCGCCGCCGAGCGCGAAGGCCTGCAGCACGATCCCGGCAACTGCCATCCAACCGATTTCATGGGCGAGCTTCGCCGTCTCATGCAGCGTATCGGGCACCAAACTGGACAGTGTTGCGGCATGGCCGAAGATGCCGAAGACGATCAGCCCGCCATGGGTCAAGAGGAACCCGACGAAAATCGGCATCAGGATGATGAGAACTTCCTTGATGCCGCGAAGATTGGCGATGGTGAGGCAGATGATGACGGCAATTTCGGCTGGAACCTTCCATGGCTGCCAGGCCAGCGGCAACAAGCTGAACAAAGCGTCGACGCCGCTTGCCACCGATATCGCCGCGGTCAGAATGAAATTGACGATGAGGGCCGAGCCGGAGACGAGCCCGGCATAAGGCCCGACGAGCACCGAGGCGACGCGATAGCCGCCGCCGCCCGAAGGAAACAGCTCGATCACCTGGACGTAGCCGAGCGAAATGACGATGACCGTCAGCGCGGTCGCCAAGGCGAGATATAGCGCCAGATGGCTATGGGCGCCGAGAGCCAGAAACGTCTCCTCCGGTCCGTAGTTGGCGGAGGAAAGACCGTCCGCGCCAAGCCCGATCCAGGCGAGGAAGGCGACCAGCAACATGCCTTCGCGCTGTCCACGATGCAGCGGATCGCGCGGCGCGCCGAGGACCCAAGTTTGAACCTTCTTCCAATTGAACCGCGCCATGACTTCGCTATTCGCGCCTATTTCCGAAGAAGGAACTCGCGGCCGACCTTGACCAGGGGCTTGCCGTCATATTCGACGATATCCGCCGTGGCATAGGTCTCCGTCCAGCGCTGCGGCAGGAAGGAGCCGGTGCCGATCACGTCGATCGGCGCACGGGCTTCGGCCATCATCCGGCATTTCGCCGGATCGAAGCCGGAGGAGGCGACGAGCCTGACCTTGGTAAAGCCGGCGCCATCCAGCGCGTCGCGCAGATGATAGCAGGCGGCGGCGGAGACGCCGGCGCCCACCAGATAGCGCAGTTCGGACTCGCTGCGATATCCGCGGATCGCTTCCGGCACATGACGTTCGAGCACGGCATATGAGACGGTCGGATCGAGCCCTTCGACATAGCGGCTGCCGGGCGTATCGATGCGAACCGCGAGTTTTCCGGCGGCCGCTATGTCGGGAAAGCGCCGGCAGACGGCGAGGGAATCGCCGATCTCTCGCCCGAAGTAATCGACCAGCACAGTCATATCCTCGCCGGCAAACGTCTCATGAAACATCTCGGCCGCCCGCACCGTGGTGCCGGCATAGCCGATAAGGGCATGGGGCATGGTGCCGCGCCCGTCGGACTGGCCGAAATAATGCGCAGTGGCGCCGGTCGCATTGGCGATAAATCCCTTGGCCCCAACCTTGCGCTTGGCCCGGGTCGAGCCGACGCTGGCGGCATAGGCCATGAGTTCGGCCATCTCCAGCCCGGCGCAATGGCGCGCGTCCATGGCCAGGAAAACGACATGGGGCAGATCGGCACACATGGTGAAGGCGTTGAAGGCGGCGACGCAAGCCGGCCCCAGCTTCTGCAGGAAAATCGTCTCCAGATCGACGAGATGGATCAACGAACCGGTCACATAGAGGATCGGTTCACCCGCCCCCACCCATTTGCCCTCGGGCAACCGTATGTCGAAGATGAAGCTCGTGCCGCGCACCGCGGCAACCTGTTTCAACCATTCGATCATCAATCGCGGGGCGGAAATCACCGGCCGGCGCATGAAGATGGCATAGGTGACGGTCTTGTCGCCAAAACGCTCGACCACTTTCTTCGTGCGCAGAAAGTAGTGATCGCTCCAGGCCGGAATCTGTTCCGATTCGGGCTGCATGATGGAATTCGTCCGCCGCAGCGCCCGTTCAGGACGCCGCCGCGATCTTTCGTCCCTGAGCCGCACGCTCTTGCTTGAGCGCGCCGGCAATGAGAAACGCAAGCTCAAGGGCCTGGCTGGCATTGAGCCGCGGGTCGCAATGGGTGTGATAGCGATCGGCCAAGGTTTGATCGGTCACTGCCTTGGCGCCGCCGGTGCACTCGGTGACATCCTGGCCGGTCATCTCGAAATGGACGCCGCCGGCATGGGTGCCTTCCGCCTGATGCACGGCGAAGAAGCCGCGCACCTCGGCCAGGATGCGCTCGAAGGGCCGCGTCTTGTAGCCGGTCGAGGATTTGATCGTGTTGCCATGCATGGGATCGCAGGCCCAGACCACTTTCGCGCCGGCGCGCTTCACGGCGCGCAGGAGGCCGGGCAATTTCGCCTCCACCTTGTCGGCGCCCATGCGCGCGATCAGGGTCAACCGCCCGGGAATATTGGCGGGGTTGAGGGCATCGATCAGGCGCAGCAGATCATCGGGCTCCATGCTCGGCCCACATTTGAGGCCCACCGGATTTTCGATCCCGCGCATGTATTCCACATGGGCGCCGTCGAGCTGGCGCGTGCGATCGCCGATCCACAGCATATGGGCCGAGCAGCCGTACCATTTGCCGGTTAGGCTGTCGACGCGCGTCAACGCCTGCTCATAGCTCAACAGCAGCGCCTCGTGGCTGGTGAAGAATTCCGTCTCGCGTATCTGGGCCGTCGACTCTGCGGTCATGCCGCAAGCGGCCATGAACTCGAGCGTCTCGCTGAGTCGATCGGCCAGTTCCGCATAGCGATGGCCGAGCGGACTGTCGGCGACGAAGTCGAGATTCCAACGATGCACCTTATGCAGATCTGCGAAGCCGCCCTGGGCGAATGCACGGAGCAGATTCAGCGTCGCCGCCGATTGGTTATAGGCCTGGGCAAGGCGCTCCGGATCCGGCGTGCGGGCAGTAGCGTCGAACTCGATCCCGTTGACGATGTCGCCGCGATAGCTCGTCAGCTCTATGCCCCCGATGACCTCCGTTGGCGCCGAACGCGGCTTGGCGAATTGGCCGGCCATGCGGCCGACCTTCACCACCGGCAATGCAGCACCGAAGGTGAGCACGACCGCCATCTGCAGCAGCACGCGGAAGGTATCGCGGATGTTGTTGGCGCTGAACTCGGCGAAGCTTTCCGCGCAGTCGCCGCCCTGAAGCAGGAAACCGCGGCCCTCGGCGACGCCGCCCAACACCTGGGTGAGGCGCCGCGCCTCGCCGGCAAAGACCAGGGGCGGATAGCTGCGCAGGCGCTTTTCGACCGCCTCCAGCTTCGCCTGATCGGGATATTCCGGCATCTGCCGCGCGGGCTTGCCGCGCCAACTCTCCGGACTCCATTTGCCCGCCATCGTTCAACCTCTGCCTATTACCCGCCTTCGAAATCCGACGGCTCCCCCATCCCGATCGTCGAGACAAGATGGGTACGAATATAAACCAGATATACCGGGATTTCATGACAACCGGTACTGGGCGAGGCAGTCCCTATACGCCCGAAACGGCCCCATTTCAACCGGACCTCCGGATACCCCCCGAGACACCGCAGATCGCCTCGGCAGCGGCCCTAACGCGCCGTGGCGTCCTACGGAGAGGACGGACATCCAAGCGATCGCCTGGCCGACCTAGGACGCCGCTTTCACGCCTGCCGGCTCCGGCTCCTTGCTTCGCATGGTGACGAATTCCTCGGCTGCTGTCGGATGGACGGCGACGGCTTCGTCGAACTGCTGCTTGGTGGCACCCATCTTTACCGCCACGGCCAAGCTCTGAATGATCTCCGGCGCATCGACGCCCAGCATATGGGCGCCGCGCACGCGCTGCGTCGAACGCTCCACCACCAGCTTCATCACGGTGCGCTCTTTCCGGCGGGACAGGGTGTGCTTCATGGGCCGGAAGCTCGCCTTATAGATGTCGAGAGCGCCGAAGCGCCGGCGGGCCGCCGTTTCCGTCAGTCCTACCGTGCCGATGGGCGGCTGACTGAACACCGCCGATGCCACCGTGTCATGGTCCATGGCCCAGGGCCGCCCGCCGAAGACCGTATCGGCGAAGGCCATGGCCTCGCGGATCGCCACTGGCGTCAGATTGAGCCGGTTGGTCACGTCCCCGATGGCATAGATATTCGGCTGGCTCGTCTGGGAAAAAGCATCGACCTTGACAGCGCCGCCGTCCCCGAGGGCGACACCGGCGGCCTCGGCGCCGAGGTCGGCCGTGTTAGGTACCCGGCCCGTGGCGCACATGATGCGGTCGATTTCGAGATCGCTGTCGTCATCGAGTGTCAATCGCCAGGCATTTCCCGCCTTCTCGATGCGCTTGACGTGGGTTTTGAGATTCAGATCGATACCCTTGACCCTGAGTTCCGCGGCAAGACCATGACGCAGATCGTCGTCGAAGCCACGCAAGATTTGCTCGCCGCGGTAGATCTGGGTCACCTGGCTGCCCAGCCCGTTGAAGATGCCGGCGAACTCCACGGCGATATAGCCGCCGCCGAGAACGGCGATGCGTTTAGGTAATTTTTCCAGGTGAAACGCCTCGTTGGAGGTGATGCTGTTTTCCGGAGTGAAACCTTCGGGGCGCACCGGATGGGCGCCGTTGGCGATCAGAATCTTGTCGGCCGTGATCTGCTTGCCGGCGATTTCCACGGTATGGGGATCGAGCAGCCGGGCACGTCCTTCGACCAGCATGACGCTCGATGCGGCCAGGAGATCGCGATAAACCGCTTCCAGGCGTGCGATTTCGCGATCCTTGTTGGCGATCAGGGTCGGCCAATCGAAGCTTGCGTTCTCGATCGTCCAGCCATAACCGGCGGCATCCTCGATTTCCTCGCGGACATGGGCGCCATAGACCAGCAGCTTCTTCGGCACGCAGCCGCGGATGACGCAGGTGCCGCCGACGCGATTGTCCTCGGCGATGACAACCTTGGCGCCATAGGCGGCCGAGGCGCGAGCCGCCCGCATGCCGCCCGAACCGGCGCCAATGACGAAAAGATCGTAGTCAAAGCGGGCCATCAGCCGCCTCCCTGGTTATTTCTTGAGATGTTTTGCGGTCCACTTAAGCGGCCGCCGGCTTGAAACGCCCCGCCGCGCGCGCTCGATGGAGGACCAGCAGCCCCATGCCCACGCATTCGGTCAGGGGCGCCCCGATGCTAATGAGGGGCGGAGCCGCCGGATAGGGGGTGACGAGCGGGAGCAGCGATGTGGCCCCCAGCGCCAGCAAAACACCGGCCACGGGAAAATAGGCGAGCGCCAAATAGATGAACGCCAAGAAATCCGCACGACCTCGGCGCGGACCGAAGTTGAAATAGAGCACCACCAGCGCGTCGCGCAGCAGACAGAGGACGATCGCAACGGGAAGAACCCTGAAACTGGCCGAGCTGCCCAGTGCGGCCATTTCGGCGAACGGCCCGACCAAGATCGGCACATCGGGCAGACGGCCCAGGCCCCCGAACAGGCTAAGCGTGAATCCGCCCAAGGCGGCGAGCAGAAAAACCGGGATCCATTGCGGCAACAGCGTCAAGGCACGCTTCGATTCGCCCGCGGCGACTGCCGCCCAGAGCCAGCGATAGCGCACCACGTCCTTGGGCTCGAGGAACAGGGCGGCATAGGTGAACAGGATGGCAATGACGAAGGGCCCGGTAAGCCAGGCAGCGAATACGCCACCGCCTTGCACGATCGGCGCATAGAGCAGCCCTTCGGCATAGGCCATCAGGAACAGCGCGAAAGCCATCCAGGCCCACGGAATGCTGCGGAACTGCAACTCGATCCGCATCTGCCGATAAGCACCGAACAAGCTCCAGGCGAGGAACAGCGCGAGCGTGACGAGAGCGAACAAATCGCCCGCCCAATGCCAACCGAACCAATCGACCGCCGGCCGCTGGCGGAAAATCAAGCTAACGCCGAGCGGGCCGGACGCGGTCGCGCTGGCGGCCAAGCCGGCAAATTGGCTCAAGGTCACGCCAAGGCGCCGGCGCATGACCTGCTTGCGCAGCACGACCAAGCTCGCCAGGAAGGCGACGACCTGGCCGAAGACGCCGATGCCCAGAAGATGCAGCAGGAGGATCGCTTCGTCGCCTCGCCAGGGCCGTATGCCCAAGAGCCCTTGAGCCCAGACGAGTGCCGCGAAGGCGAAAGCGGCTGCATACCAGACATAACTGATGCCGCCGAGGAACTTGCCCCAGGTCATCTGCCAGGCCCCGAGGGCCGACATGCGCTGCCCGTCCCAGGTGCCCCCGGCGACTTCCTCGGCGATGAGATCGGCCGCGCGGCGCGTGCCCCACAGCAGAACGATGAGAAGATAGAGCCACTTCGCCGTCTCGCCGAGTGCCGCCGCGCTATGCCCGGTGACGAGCCAGACCAGCAGCAGAACCATACCGCTGGCGAGCGGGGCGATGATCAGCCGCGGGAGCGAGAACTGCAGCCAAAAATTTCGCCGCAATTCCGGATTCAAGGGCGCAACTTTTTCTCGCCGACGCGATGCAGATAGGCTTCCTGCAGGCCTTCGCGCTCGGCCGCGAAATCGAGAACCGGCAGGCCCATTTCGATCAACCGGCGCAACAGCAAGGCGCGAGCGAGGCCATCGCCTGTAAAGCGAAAATGCGCCGTCTCGCCGTCGATGATCAGCCCGACAATGGCGGATTCATTATTGAGCAGGAATTCAAGTCGAGGGTCGGCAGCCGCCAGGCGCAGGACGACGCCCGAGTCGCCCCCTGAGACTGCCAGCAACGCGCGCTGCTCGACCAGCCGGCCGGCGCGCAGAATCAACATATGGGTCGAGTAATCCTCCAACTCGCTCAGGATATGGGAGGAAACCACGATGGTCATCCCTTCGTCCCGCAGGCGGCGCAGCGTTTCGGCGAGTCCAACCCTGGCCTCGGGATCGAGGCCGGAGGCGGGCTCGTCCAACAGCAGCACCTCGGGGCGATGGACGATGCTCTCGGCAATGGCGAGACGTTGGCGCAATCCGCGTGAGAGCGTGCCGACCTTCTGCTTCAGCCGGTCGGCAATGGCGAGGCGTTCGGCCGAAAGCCGGGCCGCTGAGGAATGCTTTTCGGCCGGAAGGCTGAGCGCCGCCGCTCGATAGAGCAGGCATTGCTCCACCGTCAACTCGTCATAGAGACCGAAGGTATCGGCGAGAAAACCCATGCGGCGATGGCTCTGACGCGGCTCGCTCAACACATCGAGGCCCGCGACATTGACTTCTCCGGCAAAGGGCGCATCGAGGCCGGCGAGGCAGCGCAGCAGCGTCGTCTTGCCGGCGCCGTTCGGCCCCACAAGGGCGGTGATGGTCTCGGCCTCGAGTTCGAAGGACACACTGTCCAGCGCCCTGGTGCCCGGGTAATCGAACACCAGGCCGCGAACGGCGATCATGGTCGTCATGGAACGATATGAGGCAAGCCCCTCACCCTCCCATTGCATCGGCTACGGGAAGGTGAGGGCGGGGCCGACCCACAAGATTGGGGTGGATGTTCTAGATCCCGCCCATGCAGAGATATTTGATCTCGAGAAAATCTTCGATGCCGTATTTCGAGCCTTCGCGGCCGATGCCGGATTC
>JBGPNG010000017.1:0-10351 GCA_041487395.1 Dongiaceae bacterium | reverse complement strand
CTTCTCGGAGCGGCCGACCTCGACGGGCTTGCGGTCGACGGCGGACACCAACCCGCCGCCGGCGGCTTTGGCCACCTGCTCCGGCAGCAGCCAATTGCCGTGCGTGTCGCGATAGGTCTCGTGGCAGACCATGCCTTGAGTAAACAACCCCACGAAGGGCTCGTCGAGGCCGATGAGGCCGACCCGCTTCAGCGCCCGCATGAAGAAGCGCGAATAGAGCAGATGCAGGATCGCATGTTCGACGCCGCCGACATATTGGTCGACCGGCAGCCAGTAGTCGACGGCCGGGCGATCGAAGGGCTTGTCGCTGCGCGGCGAACAATAGCGCGCGAAATACCAGGATGAATCGACGAAGGTATCGAAGGTGTCGGTTTCGCGCCGCGCCGGCTTGCCGCAGCGGGGGCAGCTCACATGCTTCCAGGTGGGATGGTGTTCCAGCGGGTTGCCGGGGTGATCGAAGGTGACGTCGTCGGGCAGCCGCACCGGCAGTTCGGCCTTGGGCACCGGCACGATCCCGCAGCCCCCGCAATGGATCACCGGGATCGGGCAGCCCCAATAGCGTTGGCGGGAGACCAGCCAATCGCGCAGCCGGTAATGCACCGCGCCCTCGCCGGCGCCGGTCGCCTCCAGGCGACGGATGGCGGCTGCAATCGCGCTCGGCACGTCGAGCCCGTCGAGGAAATCGGAATGCGCCATGCGGCCATCGTCCACATAGGCGATATCGCCCACGGCGAAGCTCGCCGCATCGACGCCCGGCGGAATGACGACGGGCTTCACCGGCAGACCGTATTTGCGGGCGAATTCCAGGTCGCGCTGGTCATGGGCCGGACAGCCGAAGATGGCGCCCGTGCCGTATTCCATCAAAACAAAATTGGCCACATAGACCGGCAGCTTCCAGTCCGCATCGAAGGGGTGGAGCGCTTCGACCCTGGTGCGATAGCCCTTCTTCTCCGCCGTTTCGATCGCTTCGGCGGTGGTTGCGGTCCTGCGGCATTCCTCGGCGAAGGTAGCCAGGCTTGGGTCCTGGGCGGCCAGTTCGGCCACCAGCGGATGGTCGGCCGCAATCGCCACGAAGGAGGCGCCGAACAGCGTATCGGGCCGGGTGGTGAAGATCTCGAGCCGGTCCGCCCGCCCGGCAAGGGGGAAGAAGGCGCGGGCGCCCTCGGACCGGCCGATCCAGTTCTCCTGCATCAGCCGGACCTTGGCCGGCCAGCGCTGCAGGCTATCGAGGGCCAGGCGCAGCTCCTCGGCATAGGCGGTGGTGCGAAAGAACCATTGCGCCAGCTTGCGCCGTTCCACCACCGCCCCGGTGCGCCATCCCAGGCCGTCGATGACTTGCTCGTTGGCCAGCACGGTCTGGTCGACGGGATCCCAGTTCACGCTGGCCTCATGGCGATATGCCAGGCCCGCCTCCAGCATGTCCAGGAACATCGCCTGTTCGTGGCGGTAGTAGTCGGGGTGGCAGGTGGCGATCTCGCGGCTCCAGTCGAGGGAAAGCCCCATGGATTTCAACTGGCCGCGCATGGTGGCGATGTTGTCGTAGGTCCATTTCGCCGGATGGATCTTCATCTCCATGGCGGCGTTCTCGGCCGGCAGGCCGAAGGCGTCCCAGCCCATGGGATGCAGCACATTGAATCCGCGGGCCCGCTTAAAGCGGGCGATCACGTCCCCGAGCGCATAATTGCGCACATGGCCCATATGGATGCGCCCCGAGGGATAGGGGAACATCTCGAGCACGTAATATTTCGGGCGGGCGGGATCGAGGCGGGCGGCAAAGCTGCCGCGCTCGGCCCAGACGGCCTGCCATTTACGCTCGGTTTCGCGGAAATTATAGCGCGACACGGTGGATAAGCCCGCGCTCGGCCCGGGCGGCGTCGGTCAGGACGCGCCGGCGATCCGCATCTGGCGCGCCCGGGTCAGGATGGCGTTCTCCAGATCGGTCCCGGTATTTGCCGCCACGGGTGCATCGGCCCAACCGGCGCCTGCGTTGACCTGATGGAACACCGAGGCGCGGATGCCGTCGGCGCGAAGCTGGCGTCCCAGGATGTAGATATTGACCTTGAAGCGCTCGGTGGGCGTGGCCGAGGGCGTATACCAATCGGTGATGATGACGCCGCCGAAGGGATCGGCCGAGACCAGGGGCATGAAGGAGACGGTATCGAGAGAGGCCCGCCAGAGCAGGCTATTCACGCCGATGCCGCTGCCGCCCTGGTCGGTATTCTTGGTCTGGTCGCCGCCGGTGAATAAGCCCCCGGGGCCGAAAACGCTCGACGGGGGCTCATAACGTGCCTTGGTGTCGCCGGGCAGGCGCTCGATGGGATATTTGTCCTCGATCGGCACGTTGGCGCCGCAGGCGACTAAGCCCCAGGCCATTGCGAGCGCCATGCCGGCCAGGACCGAACGCAGCCAGCGGCGATTCCCTCTGTCGAACGGGCTTGAAATCACAGGCTTCTCCCTGAACGCGCCCAGCACCGGCGCCTTGCGGCTGGACCTAAGCAAAACTCGCCACCCGGGTCAAGTTAAGGCGCAGGGAAGCGGACGGATTTGCCGCCTTATCGTTCGACTGCCACGTGATCGCGCTGGGGTAACCCAGTAACACCGCCATGTCCGTGCCGAAAACACGGGCATGACGGCATTGCCGGGTCTAACCCTGGTTTCGCTTTGCTTCCGCGCCGGTTTTGCCTTAATCAAATGCCGGTTCCGGACAATACCCCAGCGACGGTCAGGCCATGGGCAAGATCATCTGGCTCGCCTCCTATCCCAAATCGGGCAACACCTGGATGCGCGCTTTTTTGCACAATCTGCTGCGCAATCCGAGCCAAACCTATGACTTGGACAAACTGGGCGACTATTCGCTCGGCGATACCCTTGGGGAGTTCTACGAGAAATTCTTGCGTAAGCCGGCCAAAGAAATGACCTACGAGGAGGTCGCAATCCTCCGCCCGAAGGTCCAGGAATTTTTCGTTAAAAGCACGAACGACAACCTGTTCGTCAAGACCCACAACGCCTTGGTCGAATGGCTGGGGCGGCCGTTACACTATATGGAATACACGGCTGGGGCGATCTACATCATTCGTAATCCGTTCGACATGGTGATAAGTCACGCGGATCACTATGGCAAAACCCTCGATCAGTCGATCGACCAGATCAACACTGAAGAATTTCTGATCAGCGCCGGTGAAAACGGCGTGTACGAGCTCCATTGCTCCTGGTCGCGTCATGTCGAAAGTTGGACTTCGAACCCCAATCCCGCTCTTCATATCATACGCTTTGAGGATATGAAGGCCCGGCCGATGGAGACCTTCGGCGGGCTTGTCCAATTCCTGCATTTGCCGCCGGATCGCGAGCGGCTGCGCCGCGCCATCGAGCATTCCTCTTTCGAATCGCTGCGAAAGATGGAAGACGAGAAGGGGTTCCAGGAGCGTTCGAACAAATCCGAGCGCTTCTTCCGCCAGGGCAAGGCGGGGGCGTGGCGCCAGACCCTGACGCCGGCCCAGGTCGAGGCCGTCGTGGCCGTGCACGAACGGCAGATGCGCAGATTCGGCTATTGGCCGGACAAGGAATGGTTGGCCGAGCACCAAATGGCCGGCTTGCCCGCGCAGGCCTAGCCGAGAAGAACTTCCGCCATGAATGATTCCATGCCGAGCGCCGAAGCCAAGGATTGGCGGCCGCTGCGACCGATGGCGCCGACGACACTGGCCGGCGGCGAAGCAAAGCTGCAGCCTGGCGACCGGTTGCCGGATTTCGTCCTGCCGGATCCCGAGACCCAACTGCACTACTTATATCAGACGGTGACGGGCGGTCCGACCATCCTGGTTCTGGCTGCCAATACCGCGCAGCAGCAACAGTGGGACGAGATCAAGGGTTTCGCCGCAGCGATGCCGGCGCTGCGCGATGCCGGCATCGGGCTCATCATCGTGTCGAACGACGGCGTCGAATCCCTCGCCATGGTCGCCAAGACCATCCCCGAGCACGCGGTCTGGCTCGCGGATATCAAGGGCGTGGTCAATCTCGGTCTGCGCGCGGCGGCCAAGTTCGATTTCAAAGGCGTCGTGTGCTTCCTGCTCGACGGCAATCAACGAATCATAGCCATGCGGGGACCTGAACCGGGTCAGGCCGAATGGGCGCTTGCCCAGCACGAGGCGCGGATGAAAGAGACGCCACAACAACTGTCCACCGTCGCGCCGGTTTTGATCTTGCCGGCCGTCCTCGACGCTGTCGCTTGCCGGCGGCTGACGGATCAGTTGGCCGAAGCGGACGGGGCCACGGGTTCGGCACCGATCGCCGATCCGGCGCTCGCAGGGGAAATAGCCAAGCTGATGCTTCGCCGTGTCGGACCGGAGGTGGAAAAGGCCTTCACCTTCGACGATTTCGTTTTCGAAGCCACGGCGCTGCGCTGGGATGACGCGAGCACGGCCGGCTCTGCGGACCGCCGGCGCGAGATCGACGATCCGGCCGTTCAGGGCAGATATTTCGTTCTACTGCTCGACCTGGCGAGCGAGGGCTATAAGGGGGGCGAGATCCTGTTTCCCGAATACGGCCCCCATAGCTATCGCCCCGGCACCGGCGGGGCCGTAGTTTTCTCCGGCACGCTGATGCGGGAATTGAAGCCTGTCACGGCAGGGCGACGCTGTCTTTTGACGACGACCTTGCGCCGCACGCAGGCAGTGGGCGGCAAGGATCAGGCGCCGGCCTAGCGGTTCGATATTGCCCGAAGAATTAAGGCGTGGATGCCCGCCAAGCGCGGGCATGACGAAGGAGCGCGAAGACATAAATGCCCGTGCAAACGCGGGCATAACGGCGGGGTTATGTCCGGGCCGGCGACGGCCCCGCATTCCCCGCAGCCAGCGGCAACCCTGTCGCGTCCGTCCCATCGGCGACCTTGTCGTCCGCCATGCCCAGGGCTTCCAACAAGGGCCCCAGATGCTTTTCATACCGTCGCCAGCGCTGCACCGAGGAGCGATAGATCGGTTGGCGCACCTGGCTCACGCTGGCCGTGCGCACGGTGCGCTCCGTCTGGTGGAATTCGAGGCAGCGGTCATCCCAGGGCAAGCCGCAATAGTCGACGATGCGTCGCGCGCCGGCTTCGAAATTCTCGATCAGGTCCTCGTATTGAACTTCGAGCATCGAGCTTTCCGGCATCACAAGCCGCCAGTGATCCATCAGGTCCAGATACCGGCGATAATGCCGGCCGAGCTCGCCCAGATCGTAGGTGAAGGCCAGGTTGGTTTCCGCGAAATTCAGGGAAAAGCAGGATAGGCAAGTATCGATCGGGTCGCGTTTCACATGGATGATCTTGGCCCTCGGCAGGATCAGGCGGATGAAACCGAGGAGCATGAAGTTCTGCGGCATTTTATCGGTGATATGGGATGCCCAGGGCGCGAGCCGCCGCAGGCGTTCGACATAGGCCGTGCCCAGTCCGCGAAGGCCCTCGGGGCTGAAATGTGCCAAGCTTTCCGGAAAAACGATTGTAGCCTGGCGATTTACGATGGCGCCCGAGGTCAATTCCCCCACGAAATCGAGCTCGCCCGCGCCATGCACCTGCGGGTGGCTGGCGAGGATTTGCTCCGTCAGCGTGGTGCCCGAGCGAGGAAAGCCGACGATGAAGATCGGAAGGTTCGAGTCATTGCCGAGCTCGGCCTTCTCGGCCAGCAGCCCGGCCGTAAACGTCTTTTTCAGGCCATGGAAACGCTGGCGCATTTCTTCTTCATCGAAGTCAACCATAGGCCGTCTGCGGCGATTGCCCTCGACAAAGGCCAGAAAAGATTCGTCATAGCGCCCCACATCCTCATAGGCCTTGCCCAGCGCGAAATTCAGGATGGATCGCTCTTTCGGCTTCAGGGTTCCGGCCCTTTGGGCGAGAGCTTCTGCCGCTACGAGCACTTTGTCGCCGGATCTGACTTTTCCTATCTGGGCCAAATAGTAATGCGCACCCACGAATTGGGGCTCGCAGGCGATTGTATGTTCGAACAGTTGCCGCGACTCTTCCAGGTCTCCCGCGTCTTGCAACAAAATCGCGAGATTGAAGCTCAATCCGGGATCACGCGGGCTGATTTCGATTGCCCGGCGGAGGGCCGAAATCGCCTCCGCGTCGCGCTTTAGAACGTGCAAGCATTTGCATAGATTTTTGTGGGCGTCGAGGTGGTCGGGCCTGAATTTGACCGCATCCGTGAAGGATTTTGCAGCCTCTTCAAGCTTCCCGCACTTGTTCAGCGCATTGCCGAGATTGAAGTAAGCGTCGGCGTAGTCCGGCTTCATCGATAAAGCCCGGCGCAACCGTGCGATGGCTTCCTCCTGCCGGCCGAGTTCCACGAGCACGCTGCCGTGATTGTTCAGGGCCTCGGCGGTGCAGTGGATTTCCAGTGCTTTGGCGATAAGGCGATCGGCCTCGGCAAACCTCTGCTGTTGGGCGCGGATGACACCCAATAGATGAAGAGAATTGAAATCGCCCGGCGCCTGGCGCAGCAGCTTCGAATAGAGCCGTTCGGCCGTGGCGAAATCGCCGGCGCGATGGGCCTTCATGGCAAACTGGAGAAGATTCTGGCTTGGTCCGGCCATGGACTGTTTCGCCTATTCTCCGTTCAATGCCGCCATCAACGGCCCCAGATGCTTTTCATAACGCCGCCAGCGCTGCACGGAAGAGCGATAGAGGGGCTGTCGCACCTGGGCCAGGCTGGCTGTTCGCACCGTTCGCTCGGTCTGGTGGAAGGCCAGGCACCGATCGTCCCAGGGCAGGCCACAATAGTCCACGATGCGCCGGGCCTCGGCTTCGAAATTCTCGATCAAGTTTTCGTATTGAACCTCGAGCATCGAGCCCGTCGGCATCACGCTTCGCCAGTGATCCATGAGATCGAGATATCTGCGATAGTGGCGGCCGAGCTCACCGAGGTCATAGGAATAGCCGACATTGCTGGCGCGAAAGCGCTGCGCGAAACAAGAGATACAGGTGTCGAGGGCATCGCGTTTTACGTGAATGATTTTGGCCCTGGGCAGGATCAGACGGATGAAACCGAGGAAGATGAAATTCTCCGGCAGCTTATCGGTGATATGCGGTGCGTCCGGCGCGATGCGTCGCAACCGCTCCACATAGGCGTCGCCAAGCCGGCGGAAATTTTCCGCCGGCAGCTGGGGTAAACTCTCGGGAAAGCCGACCTCGTTGCCTGCATCCAGGAGGGTCGTGGATGCCAAGTTGCCAATGAATGTATGCTCTCCCGATCCGTGCACCTGGGGGTGGCTCGCCAGGATCTGCTCGGTCAAGGTCGTGCCCGAGCGGGGAAATCCGACGATGAAAATAGGCAGGCCCGATTCGCTGCCGAACTCCGCCTTCTCGGCTAGCAACCTCTCCGTGAATGCATTTCGCAAGCGCTGGAACCGCCCGCGGGTCTCGTCCTCGTTGTAGGCGACCGAGGCCCGCGCTAAGCGGTTTGCTTCGAGCAGGCTGGCAAAGGCTTCGTCGGAACGGCCGACATCTTCGTAAGCCTTGCCCAGCGCGAAGCCGAGCATGAAACGGGCGTCCGGCGATAACCCGCCGGCCTGGCGCGACAGCGCTTCCATCCGGGCGAGAATTTCGTCGCCACCCGTGACTTTTCCCATCCTGACCCGATGGTAATAGGCGTGGGTCATCGATGGATCCAGGGCGAGCACCCGGTCGAAAGCGGCTCGCGCCTCGTCGAGAACCCCCATCTCCTGCGACGCTATTCCGAGCGCGTTATGCGATTCGGCATCGCCGGGATTCAGGGCGATCGCGCGGCGCAGCATGGCCACCGCCTCCGTCTGCCGGCCAAGCTCGCGCAGCGGTTCGGCAAGATTGTGCATGGCTTCGGTGTAGTCGGGCTTGATCGCGATGGCGGCATGGAAAGCCTTCGCCGCCTCCTCCGGTTGGCTGTTTTTCACCAGCGCGTTGCCGAGATTGAACTGCGCTTCCGCATAATCCGGCTTGATCAGCAAGGCGCGGCGATAGCGCTTGATCGCCTCGTCATGGCGGCCGAGTTCCGACAGCACATTGCCGTGATTGCTGAAAGCCTCGGCGCTGCTGCCGTTCTCGAGCGCCCGGGCGATGAGCCGGTCCGCCTCGGCGAATCTTTTCTGTTCGGCCCGGATGATGCCCAACAAATGGAGCGCGTTGAAATCGTCGGGGGTCTGGCGCAGCACCCTCGTATACAGGCGCTCGGCGGCCGGAATATCGCCCTTGCTATAGGATTTGAATCCAAGCTGGAGGAGATCCTGGCTGGGCTTCGGCATCGAAGGCTTCACCTGTTTCGCCCCTGGGGGCGATGGCTGCTGATGTAAGCTTGGCGGGCTAAATAGCGGGATCGTCCTGTTGCGTCTACAAGAGGCTGGCAGTCGAAAGAATGCGGACAGCCGGCGAAACCCGGCCCTGCCGCCGCAATTGATGAAAGGTCGTGTCGAGTCGGGGCAATCGAATTCCGCCGGGGTTTTGGTCAGCCAGGATTGTTCCACTTTTGTTCGTCACGAGCCTGGCAGTGGTCTTGGCTTTTCAAACTGTTGCATGCAGCCCTTCGGAAACCGTTGCGCATTCGCCACAGTTTCGCCCAAAAAACAACAGACTGCCGCCGGATTGCTTGACCTGCCTATGGTCTGGGCTGAGGATGGCCTTGCTGAAGGCCATAATGAGTGTTCGACGGCATCGCAGTCCTTTCGGGGCTTGTCGTCTTGGCCGCGACCGGGCCCACAAAAGGGGGCTCTAAAACAAGGGATCGGCTTGCTCCTAGGGCGAACCGGTTCAGAACTTAGAGAAGGGAACCTTCGTAATGAGGAAAG
Organism: Dongiaceae bacterium; assembly: GCA_041487395.1. Classification (GTDB taxonomy): domain Bacteria; phylum Pseudomonadota; class Alphaproteobacteria; order Dongiales; family Dongiaceae; genus DASXQK01. Next base: position 1,570 of record JBGPNG010000017.1, on the reverse strand, counting down.
TTCTATATGGAACGACAGCGCTGGTCGCCGCCGGATTGGTGGCGAGCCAGGCAAACGCTGCGTCGGGCCTGAAGCTCGGCATCAGCGGCTACTATCGTGGCGCGATCGGCGCCGAATTCGGCAGTTCCGTGCAAATCAGCACTAGCGCTTCCGGCATCGGCGATTGGGGCCGCAACACCGTTGCCTTCCGCCAGGAAGTGCGCGTCAACTTCAGCGGCGAGACGACTCTCGACAACGGCATCACCGTTGGCGTGTTGGTCGGCATCAACGCGGGTGGCAACTATTCATCCAGTTCGAACGCGTCTGCCAGAATAAACCGCGCCTATATGGACGTGAGCGGCAAGTTCGGCCAGGTCCGCTTCGGCGACGCCAACTCGGCCTACCAGTCCATGTGCGTGGGCGATCCGGGCAACGTGACGGCGAACTTCGGCCTGAACAGCCCGAACGAGAGCTTCAGCAACGTCGGCCGCCGACTCCCCACCGCCCTTTTTCATAACAGCAACGACGGCAGCATCGTCATCCCGACGGCGATTTCCGGAACCGGCACCTGCTTCGGCCTCGAAACCCGCAGCACGAAGCTGATCTACTTCTCGCCGACCTTCGGCGGCTTCAACTTCGCTGTCTCCTACGCGCCGACGCATGTTCGCGCGTCGGGGGGTTCCGGCGGCGGCAACGGCACCAACAAGCGCGGCACGTTCGACAACTTCGTGTCGGCCGGTGTCAACTTCAACCACGATTTCGGCGGCATAACGCTGACGGCCGGCATCTCCGGCGAATGGGCCTTGTCGGGCAAGACCACCCCGACGGACAACGCTGCAGATTCGCCCAACAAGCCCTCGATGTATCAGGTCGGCGTCCAGGTCGGCCTCGGCAGCCTCCTCCCCGGCTTCGCGGTCGGTTTCTCGGGCCAGTATGTGAACAACTACGCCAATGCCGGGTACACTGGTGCTGGATGCGCCGGTCCTGGATGCGAATTCGGCACCTATGGCCCCGGCAGACCTACTTCCACCGACGATGCCTATATGATCACCGGCGGCGCCAGCTATACGGTCGATGCCGTTTCGGTCGGTTTGGAGGGCTTGTATAACCACTACCAGATCTACGGCGACACCGGCTCCGACACGCTCTATGGCGTTTCGCTGAACGGGGCCTATGCCATCGGGCCGGGAATGTCCCTCGAAGGTCAGGTCGCCTGGACGAAATTCAATTCAGACGGGACGAGCTCCACTGGTCTGGCTCTCGACGGCACAAGCGCGGTCGAAATCGATATCGGTACGGCGATCAACTTCTAATCGACCATACCGAGACGTCCATCGGGGGGAGCGCTTCGCCGCTCCCCCTTTTTCTTTGCCTCAAGGAAGTTTCTTTTTTCGGGTAAATCCGTTCATTCTGTGGCCATGAACCATGCCCCCGAAAGCGATGCCTATGGAAACGATGTCCCCGGAAAGGATGCCCACGGCGAAATAGGATCGTCCGCGGAGCGCTTGGCAAGGGTGCGGACCCGCTCGCCGCCGCCGCAATTGATGAGAGGTCGTGTCGAGTCGGGGCAATCGAATTCCGCCGGGGTTTT
>JBGPNG010000016.1:0-10910 GCA_041487395.1 Dongiaceae bacterium | reverse complement strand
GATCGGCCGCATTCAGCAAGCCTTGACCCACGATCAGCCCCGCGAACTGGACCAGCATGTAAACCGACAGAAGCTGCCCGCGCGTTTCGTTGGTGCTGCGATCGTTGATCCAGCTTTCGGCGATGACATAGAGCCCTGCATAGCAAAAACCGGTGACGGCACGAGTGGCGAACCACACCGAAGGTGAAACATAGATCGAGGCGGTGAGGATCGAAGCCGCGGCCAAGGCCGCCAAGGCGGCAAAGACGCGCACATGGCCGACACTACGCACGCCTTTGGGCGTGAGCAGTGAACTCAACAAAAATCCGACGTAATAGCCGGACATTACGAAACCCATGACCGTGCTGGAAAACCCCTCCAGACTGCCGCGCAGGCCGAGCAAACTGCCTTGCAAGGCATTGCCCGCCATGATCAAGGCCACGCCGAGCAGCAGGGCCCAGGTCGTCTTCAGTAGCGCGACCATGCGAAATCCTTCGGGAGGCGCCGCCGGTCCGGCGGCGGCGCGGGCAGACTACAGGGGAAACCCGCGGCCTGCGAGCGGATGGACCGGCGGTTCCTTGGCCCGAAGGAAATATCGGCGGAACAGCTCGCCATAACCATCGATGATGTAGCCGCCGTTGGCGGCATCGAGCTCCGCTTTGCGTTCCCGATAGCGGGCGGGACGCCGGTGCCAGGGCGTCGATGGCTCGGCATGATGGAGGGCATGAAGATTGTTGTGCGTGAACAGAAGCCCCATCACCCAATTGGTCCGCAGGGTCGCGGTGCGTTCGGCTACGGGCGTTGCCGCGCGATGTTCGGCAAACGAGCGCAGCAGGGTCAGCGAAAGACCCGGATAGACATAGAGCAGCAAATATTGCCAGAGCGGGATATGGCATACCCCCATGACCCAGACGAGCACCACGACGACGCCCGGCACATGCCACAGCCAGTGCCGCAACCGCGCCCGATCGCCTTTCTGCGCGGCAGTCGACAAACGACACGCCGTTCGCCACACGACGTAAGGCGGGCCAACGATGAGGCGGCCGGCCAGCGTGCCCAGCAGGCGGCGAACGAAACGATGGAGCGGCCCCATCGCCGCCCACATCGAGGGGGTGACATAGTTCGATTCCGGGTCGCTGAGGGGGCAGGTGATATTTTCGTCCCTATGATGGGCAATGTGGCTTTCTCGATAGGACCTGAAGGGCAGCCAGAGCCAAAGCGAAGGAAACACCACCGCGCTTGTCATCCAGCGGCGACCGAAGGGATAGCCATGGACCGCTTCGTGCTGCAAGGAACCGTGGAGGGCGATGATATAGCCGCCCAGCGGGGCCACTACCCACCAGGGCAAAGCCTGATGGAACCATGTCACCAGGGCGAATCCGACATAGATCGCGGTCGCCAGGGCAGCGGTCGGAACATCGATGGCGATAGGGTTAGCGAAAATGGGGGCGACCGCAGCAGGGGCCGCAGGATCAAGCGTCTCGGCGGAATCGATTGCCATGTCGTGGCCGAGTATCGGCCAACGGCAAACGCCGACAAGCTGCATAACGTCGCAAGCTGCGTCAGTTTGTTGCATATCGTCACGAATGGTGCAAATGTACGACAATGCGAAAGTCAACCGACCGGCGCGGAATCCTGGGCGTCTTCCGCGGACGACTGGCCGAAACAATGGCCCGGGCCGGGTTGACACAGTCTGCTTTGGCGCGGCGCATCGGGATCGATCGGTCCACGCTCGCGCAGTTCCTGGCCCCCAGCAACAAGCGCCTGCCGCGCGCCGATACCCTGGCCGCGCTTGCCCGCGGCCAGCAGGTTAGCGTCGATTGGCTGCTGGGCTTGACGGAGGAGGGGCCGCTGAGCGCGGCCTTGTTTGCCCGCCAGATCGAAATCGAGGCAGGCGGCCACGCCCCGGCCGACCCCCGCCTTATCCGCTGGTTTGCCGAAGCCGTGGGCTACAAGGTGCGCTATGTGCCGACGACGTTGCCCGACCTGCTGAAAACGGAGGAGGTGATCCGCTACGAATACAGCGACCAGGCGGCGGCCGTGCCGCGCTCGCAGATCGCGGCAGCGACGGAGCGTCTGGAGACCCAACGCCGGCCGGAAAGCGATCTCGAAGTTTGCAGTCCTCGGCAGGGGGTGGAGGGTTTCGCACGCGGCGAGGGCGTGTGGCGCGATCTCGACGCCGCGGCGCGCCGACGCCAGCTCATCCATATGACCGACCTGGTGGCCGAGCTCTATCCGACCTTCCGCTGGTTTCTCTACGATGGTCTGTTGCGCTACGCCGCACCCATGACCATCTTCGGCCCGAAGCGGGCGGCACTCTATATCGGCGACATGTATCTGGTGCTGAACGGCACCGAGCATATTCGAGCGCTCGGCGCCCGCTTCGACGAGCTGATCCGTTCCGCTGTGGTGCAGCCTTCCGATGTGGTTGTATGGTTGCGTCGCCTGTCCGCGGAGTTGGCGCCGCGCCGCGGTCGCGCCGTGAAAGTGAATTCAACGGAGATGCGTCATGGCAGAGGGTGAAAAAAGGCCGTCGCGAGCGACGGGGCGCTGCCTCTGCGGCGCCATCACCTTGGAAATCCGCGGGACGCTGCGCGATGTCGTCGTTTGCCATTGCGGGCAATGCCGGCGCCAGCATGGCTCACCGCCCTCCTACACCGCGGCCCCCTGGGCCGATGTGACCGTCAACGGCAGCAAGCATCTCAAATGGTTCCAGTCCTCTCCGGATGCGCGGCGCGGGTTTTGCCGCATCTGCGGATCGAGCCTGTTTTGGGAGCCGATGGGCTCGGGGCGCGTCTCGATCGCTGCCGGCTGCCTCGACAGGCCGACGGATTTGAGGACCGTGCGCCACATATTCATCGCCGATAAGGGCGATTTCTACGAGATCAAGGATGGCCTCGAGCAATTGCCCCATTCCATGATGGCGCAGGCGCGATGACCCGCGGCAAGACGACAGGCAGTTGCCTGTGCGGCGCCGTCCGCTACGAGATCGAAGGTCCGCTGCCTGCGCCCTCCGCCTGCCACTGTGCGCAATGCCGGCGCCAGCATGGCGCGCTCGGCGTCTACACTCTGGCGCCCACAGACCGATACAAGATCAAGGGCGACCGCAACATCGTCTGGTATGAATCCTCGCCCGGGATCCGTCGCGGGTTTTGCCGCATCTGCGGCTCGAAGCTGTTCTGGGAGCGGGCCGACAGCGGCCAGCTTGACGTAACCCTCGGCACCATGGATCAGCCCACCGGATTGAGGATCGAAAAGCAAATCTATCTCGCCGACGCTGGCGACTACTACGACCCGCCCAGCCGATGAGTCTCGCCAGCCTGCCCATGTACAACCCGCCCGAGGCGCCGGAGGCGGTAACCCGGTTCTGGCACGGCCTGGCCAAGCATTTGCGACAGGCGGGCATCGCCGAGGTGCCCGATGAATTGTCGGCGCGGCCGCACTTGCCCGACCATTGGCTGTCGCCCGATCTGCTGTTCAGCCAGACCTGCGGTTTCCCGCTGACCCATGCGCTGCGCGGCCGCGTCAAATTGGTCGCCACCCCTTGCTACGACGCACCCGGATGCGCTGGCGCCAGTTATTGCAGCTTGCTGATCGTCCCACGCGATTCGGCGGCCCGCTCCGTGGCCGATCTTCGCGGCAAACGTGCGGCCTTCAACACGCACGACTCGCAATCCGGCATGAATGCGCTGCGGGCCGTGGTGGCACCGGCGGCGATCGAAGGCAAGTTTTTCGCCGAAACCATCGAGACCGGCGGCCATGCGGCAAGCCTCGACCTCGTCGCTGCGGGTGGTGCGGAGGTCGCGGCGATCGATTGCGTGTCGCTGGCGTTGTTTTCCCGTTACCGCCGCCCGGCCTTGGCGCGGGTTCGCGAACTCTGCCGCAGCCCCAGCGCGCCGAGCCTGCCTTTCATCACCAGTGGGCTAGCCACCCACGACCAGCTGCTGAAACTTCGCGAAGGCCTGCGCGCCGCAATGGCCGATCCGGAGCTGGCCGAGGCCCGCCGGGCGCTGCTCTTGAACGACATCATGCTGTTGCCAGATTCCGCCTATCAGACCATCGTCGAGATGGAAGATGCGGCCGCCCGCCAGGGCTATCCCTTCCTCGCCTGATCCCGCCTACAAGAAGTCTCGCGCAATGCGCTCGTGCCATTGGCGCGACAACAATCGCTTTTCGCCCTCGAAGGCGTCGAGCGTCGCCTCCAAAATGAAATGAGTCTTGTCGGCCCGCATGAGAGTTCGCGTTTCGGTTCGCGTCTGCCAATCGCCGCGGCCGATTGAAATCCGATAGCTGATATCGATCTCGGCCGACAGCGGATCGGTATCGGAAATTCGATAGGACTCGCGCTGGACGAAGTCCGTTTCCAGGCCGATGTGATCGATGGTGAAATGGCCCATGTCCTCTTCGATGCGATAGGTCGTCGTGGCACTCGCAATGTCGCGCTCGACCCACCGCCGTCCCTTCGCCGCGCGATGAAACGTCTTGGCGAGCGGCGGCGCCGATTCGGGATCGGCGAAGGGGCGGAGCTTTTTGTCTTCGGCGCGAGGTGCGCGGCTTGGCAGTTGCAACCGGCTGGCGCCGGTGAAAACGCCCAGGGTCACCGGCTCCGGCGAGGGCCATATCAGAGGCCAATAGGAGGTCGAGAGCGCAACGCGGATGCGGTTGCCTGCCGCGAACGCATGGGCGATATCGTTGAACTGGACCGTCACGCTCATGCGCTGCCCGGGAACCAGGTTGCGCGGCTTTTCGTGGCCGTCGCGGTGGGTCAGATTCAGCAGGCCATAGGACACGCGCGTCGAACTGCCGTCGGGCGCCACCTCGTTCAACCGCACGGCGACGAAGGCCCAGGGCCGGTCGACGGTGAGATCCAGGTTCAACCTCGGGGCGCCCAGGACTTCGAGCCGCTCCGCGAGTGGCGCGGTATCGAAGCAGATCGAGCGGCCGTCGTCGATCCGTTGGTCGGTCGGCTTTTCCGGGCCGATGCCGAAGCCGCACCAGGCGCCGCAGGTCTCCCCCAACGATGGCGGCGAACGGCCCTCGACGCGTGTTTCGGGCAGGGCGTCGGTGCCGAGCCTGCCGCCGGCATTGAGGTGAAGGATGTAGGGCGTGACGTTCGGGCTCGGCCAAGACGGCTCGGCGACCCAGCGGCCCGGCTTGGTTTCATAGAACGGCTCGGGCGGGGCCGGCTCTTCCAGCCAGACGCGGTATTGCGGATCGTCCATAATCCCGGTCTCGACGCACTTCAGCCATTTATCCCACCAGCGCAGGGCTTCCTGCAGGAAGCCGATGCGCGGGCCCGGTTTGGCGAAATGCGGATATTTATGCGCCCAGGGACCGATCAGTCCCTTTTTCGGGCATTTCAAATGGGACAGCATGCGGGGGATGGTGTTGGAATAGCCGTCGGCCCAGCCGCCGACGAGATAGACGGGGCAGGCGATCGCGCCCCAATCCTCGCAGATCGACCCATGTTTCCAGAATTCGTCGCGCCGCTGATGCTTCAGCCAATTGGCGACGAGAAGCGGTTCATGCCTCAGCCGGTTCAGCCAGACCTCGCGCCAGGATTCACCCAATAGCGCCTTGTCCGGCGCGCGCGACATATAGGCGAGCATGACCGACGACCATTGGAGATTGTCGTTCAACAGGCAGCCGCCCATGAAGTGGATATCATCCGCATAGCGGTCATCGGTCGAACAGAGCGAAATCACCGCATGAAGTTCGGGCGGTCGGCGCGCGGCCACCTGCAATCCGTTGAAGCCGCCCCAGGAGATGCCGATCATGCCGATCTTGCCCGTGCACCAAGCCTGACCGGCGATCCATTTCATCACCTCCAGGCAGTCGTCCTGTTCCTGCTTCAAATATTCATCGGCGAGCAATCCGTCGGATTCGCCGGAGCCGCGCATGTCGACCCGGACGCTGGCGTAGCCGTGGCCGGCGAAATAGGGGTGGGTGAGTTGATCGCGCTCCGACGTGCCGTCGCGCTTGCGATAGGGTAAATATTCGAGAATGGCCGGGACGGGATTCGCCTCGGCATCGTCGGGAAGCCAGACCCGCGCGGCGAGGCGGCAACCGTCCGACAGCGTGATGAAGATATTCTCGATTTCCCGCACCTTGCGGGGAAACTGGGTCACGATGTCCATGGGTCTATCCGTCGATGATTCAGGCAGGAGTGCCGGTCAAACCGAAGCGGCGCCATAATACAGGGTGACGCTGTGTTTTGCCTCGGCGAAGAAAAGCCAGCGTTCGATCAACACGCCGGCGAGCGATGAGAGTGCCGCCACCAGGGCGCCGGCGCAGGCGGCGGCGGGCGGAAGAAAAAGGCTGAAAAGAGTAAGCGCCAACGGGGCGACAAAGCCGAGAATGACGGCGATCCGCCGCAGATTGCGCGAATGCTTGCGGGCGATGCGGTAGCCCATCTCCTTCATCAGATAATTTTCTTCGCTATGCGGCGCCTCGAGAAGCCGAACTTTGCCAAGTGCGCCGAGACCGGTTGCACTTTCCGCGGTACTGAGGGTGCGGGTCTGATCGATGGCGCGCCAATAGCCAAGCTTGCCGAGGGCGGCCGCGATGATCGAGCAGGTTGTGAACCAGGCGATGGCGAGGACAGGGGCGGCGAATAGATGCAGCAGGGCCTGCAGCAGCAAAGCGCCCGTCATCAGGCCGAGCAACAGGTAATTGAGGGGAACCCAGGGGTTGTGCCACCGGGGAATCGGCTTCAACGAGGCATAGATCATGGCCGTGCAATAGACCGTCACAAACGCGAGGGCGGCCGTTACCCAGCCGGCCGAGAGAGTCGGATGATCGAAGAACAGCCAGGCGAGGCCGAGGATCCCGGCAGGGAAATAGACGGCAACCGATACCACGCCTTCGCGCGAAAGCCAGGATGTGCGCCATTGCGAAAACGAACGCCAGGCGCGCTCCGGATGGCCGAGATGGAATGTCGAGGACAGCAGGCCAAGGGAGGCCAGGCCGAGTGAAAGCGCCACCCCGGCAAATCCGAACCAGCGATTGTCGGGCAGCAGGGTCGTTCCCGACAAAAGGCCGATCAGAAAGAGCAACCCATAGCCGGCACCGGAAATCGTGGTGAAAAGAATGACCGAGAAAGCCGGATGCATGCGCTAGCGCGACAACACGCGGTCGATCCAATGAAGAAAGGGATGAGTCGCCGCGTTGGGTGTCGGCATCGCATCGAGTTTCGCCGGCACGCCGCAATCGCCGGCGGCATTCTTGCGCGGGCGCGGTGGCAAATAGCGGTTGACGGGCTTGTAGCCCAGCTCAGGCATCAATTGGTAACCGGCCCGCTCGGCGACGAGCTTGGACACATCGGATTCCGGATCGCCCAGGTCGCCGAAGTGGCGCGCCGATACGGGGCAGGTGGAAACACAAGCCGGGACCCGGTCGGCCTCGTCCATCGTCTCGTTGTAGATCTTGTCGATGCAGAGCGTGCATTTCTTCATCACGCCCGCATCGTAATCGTATTCCCGCGCGCCATAGGGGCAGGCCCAGGAGCAAAGCTTGCAACCGATGCAAATATCCTCATTGACCAGGACGATGCCGTCTTCGGCGCGTTTGTACGAGGCGCCGGTCGGACAGACTTCGACGCAAGCCGGTTTTTCGCAATGCAGGCAGGAGCGGGGGAAATGCACCGTCCGGCTATCCGCCCCGTCGCCGGCTTCGAAACTGTGGACCCGATTGAACCAGACCCCCAGGGGATTTGGCCCATAGGGATCGAGGTCGGTCAGCGGTGCCATTTGACCGCCGCTGTTCCATTCCTTGCAATTGACCGCACAGGCATGACAGCCGACGCAAATGTCGAGATCGATGACCAGCCCAAGTTTTTTCATGCCCGGCGGCGGCAGGCTGGTCACAGACGATTCTCCCGCCGGCCGCGGAAGGCAGCACCATAGCGAAGAATCTTGGCCGGAAGCTTCAACCCGCTGGGTCGCGGCAGAGGTGGCAGTCGCGGCGCGGTTTCACCAATTTCGGCTTCGGCCACTTTGGTCAGGCGGACCTTGAGATCGTACCAGGCCGCCTGACCCGTGATGGGATCGCTGTTGGCATAGCGATGACCGTCGGGCTGTGCCGGCAGCAATTCGGAGATGACCTGATTGAGCAGGAAGCCGCGCTTGCCTTCGGCTGCCTCGGGCGAGAGGTTCCAGGCGCCGGGGCGCTTGCCGATGGCGTTCCAGGTCCACACCGTGTCCTCGTTGACGCCCTCCATCAGTTTGATCTGACCCTTCACCCGACCGTGCGGGCTTTCGATCCAGACCCAATCTCCGTCGACCAGATCGAGGCGCTTGGCCGTTCGCCGATTGACGAACAGACGGTTGCTGCCATGGATCTGGCGCAGCCAGGCGTTTTGCGAACCCCAGGAGTGATACATCGCCATGGGACGCTGGGTGAGCGCGTAAAGCGGAAATTCCCGGGCATCAAATGACTGCTGTTCGAACGGCCGATACCAGATCGGCAGTGGGTCGAAATATTCGGCAATGCGGGCACGCTCTCGCTCCGGCGGCTGTACGGCGCCGTGCCCCTGTGCCGCCAAGCGGAACTTCTGCAACACCTCGCTGTAGAGTTGGAGAACAATCTGCTCGGGTTTGTCGATGAACCCCATGGATGTTGCCCAATCGAGATAGTCCTTGTTGGCATGCCGGTAATAGCGCTGGCTCTCCGGTAGTTCGTGTTGCCAGAAACAGCCATGGGCGATGTATTGCGCGAGCTGGCGCGGATTGGGCTCTCCGCTGCCGCTCTTGCTGCCATCTGCGCCGCGCCAGCCCGCCAGCATGCCGATGCCGGGCTTGCGCTGGTGGTTGACCATATAGTCGGCATAAAGCCCGGGGTATTTGACGCTACCGTCCGCGTTCAGCAATCCGGGCAGCTTGAGGCGGGTTCCCAGATCGATAAGCACGTCCTGAAACGGGCGCACCGCGCGGTCGGGCACCAGCACCGGTTGGCGGATCGCGTCGCCCGCCGCGTCGGCCTGAGAGATCGGACGATCGAGAAGCGAAATGCAGTCGTAGCGCTCGAGATATGTCGTGTCCGGCAGCACGAGATCGGCATAGGCCACGGTTTCCGAGAAATAGGCATCGGAATAGATGATGTGCGGGATGCGATAGCCTTTGTCCTCGGCAACGCGCTCCGTCAACATGGCAAGCGTGCCCGGCAGATTCATGGCCGAGTTCCACCCCATATTGCTCATGTACAAGAACAGCGTGTCGATGGGGTAGGGATCGCCCTTCCAGGCGTTATGGATTACCATATGCATCAGCCCATGGGCGGCCAGCGGCGCTTCCCAGCTATGGGCTTTGTCGATGCGCTTCGCCTGGCCGTCCGCCTCGACCAGAAGATCGGCGGGGCCGGTGGGAAATCCCAAACTGGCGCCGCCCAGCGATGTGTTGGCGCGGGATTCGCCGACAGGCTTGATCGCCGGTGGAATTGGCCGCGGAAAGGGCGGCTTGTAACGGAAGCCGCCCGGACTATCGATGCTGCCGAGCAGCATCTGCAGCAAATGGATCGCCCGGCAGGTTTGGAAGCCGTTGGAATGAGCGGATATGCCGCGCATGGCATGCATGGCGACTGGCCGACCGACGATCTTGTCATGCGCGCGTCCCGCCCAATCGGTCCAGGCAATGTCGAGGGTTATTTCCTGCTCGAAGGCGGCATGGGCGAGCTCGGCGGCAATGCGGCGGATCACGTCGGCGCCGATTCCCACTTCGGGGGCGACGGCCTCGGGGGCGTAACGGGCATCGAGACATCGCTCGGCCATCAAATGAAAGGCCGTCGTCGCCCGCCGGCCACCCGGCAGCGTGAACTCGCCCGCCATTACGGGCGAGACATCCCGGGCCAAGGCGTCGACCGGGCCGTCGGCGTTGCGATCCCAGCACAAGGGGCGCCCGGCGAAATCGCGGGCGAATAACCCATCCTCCGCACCGCCGGGATTGCGGATGACCAGCCAGGCAGCGTTGGTATAGCGGGCCAGAAAAGGAAGGTCGATCTTGTCCGCCTTCAGCAATTCATGGATGAGCGCCAAGACGAACAACCCATCGGTTCCGGGGCGCAGACCCAGCCATTCGTCGGCGATCGCGGAATAACCGGTCTTGATCGGATTTATCGAAACGAATTTGGCGCCACGGTTTTTCAGTTTGCCGAGGCCGATCTTGATGGGATTGCTGTCGTGATCTTCGGCCACGCCGAACATCATGAAATAGCGGGTGCGCTCCCAATCCGCCTCGCCGAACTCCCAGAACGAGCCGCCGATGCTGTAAAACCCGGCGGCAGCCATGTTGACCGAACAGAATCCGCCATGGGCGGCATAGTTGGGCGTGCCGAATTGGGCCGCCCACCAGCTGGTCAGCGCCTGGCTTTGATCGCGGCCGGTGAAGAAGGCGAGGCGCTTGGGATCGCTGGCGCGGATGCGGCTCAGCCAATCGGTGGCGACCGCCATCGCCTCGTCCCAGCCGATCTCCCTGAACTCGCCGGATCCTCGCGGCCCGACCCGCAGCAAAGGCGAAGTCAGGCGCGCCGGCGAGTAGTGGTTCATGATCCCGGCGGAGCCCTTGGCGCAGAGCACGCCTTTGTTCACGGGATGATCGCGGTTGCCCTCGATATAGCGGATGCGGCCATCCTTGAGGTGGACCTTGATGCCGCAGCGGCAGGCGCACATGTAGCAAGTCGTGCATTTCACCTCATCGGCGATCCTGCGCGACGTCTCGATGCGCTCCTCGACCGGCACGATTCGACTCCTTTGCTCCGGTCCCCATAGAAGGGGCAAAGTCTAGGGGCGTCAAATAAGATGTCGCTCTGTCCCAGGGTTCTGGACGCGCTGTCCGCAAAGCTGCGGTCTGGAAGTTCCGTCGGTCGGCGACAATTCAACTTCCGCGAGGGCTGGCGTGGCTATCTTTGGCAGGGGCGGTTTGCCTCATTCCCCATGAACG
>JBGPNG010000015.1:0-10914 GCA_041487395.1 Dongiaceae bacterium | reverse complement strand
CTATCTCGACCCCAAGGCCGTCGATGCCAAGGCAGCCGAACGCATTCGCCAGATGTTGCGCGATGCCTTGACCGCGTTGGAAAAGCCCGCACCCGGTTACGGCAAGCCGGGTTGAAAATATCGATTCCCCGGCAATAAGGCATGATCGTCCCATGGAATACAGAACCGCCGCCGCGGGCGAACTTCCCGTGATCGTCAAACTTTTGGCCGACGCTCATCGCCTTTACGAACGCCTGGACTTCGTGGCCAGCCATGTAGGCATGAAACTCGATCTGCAAGCAGCGGCCAGGAAACCGCCTTCGCCCCGATGAACCGGGTAGCCCTGCATGATCCGGTCGATGTCCTGGTCGTCGGCGCAGGGATCGGTGGGGCGGCCTTTTCCAAGAGCCTGGCCGAAAGCCTGCCCTCGCTTCGCATTCTTTGCCTCGAGAGAGGCGGCTGGCTCGATCCGTCGGCACTCCCGGCTAGCCGGCCCAAATGGCAGCGCGCCATTCTTGGACCTTGGGCGGCCTCGCCCAATATGCGCCTGAAATCGGGCGCGCCGTCCGCGTCCGCCGATTATCCGATCGACGATTCGGCCTCGGCGATCAAACCGTTGATGTGGAGCGGCGTCGGCGGATCGACGATCAACTGGGCGGCGCATTTCCCGCGCCTGCACCCCTCCGACTTCCGCACGCGGAGCCTGGATGGCGTGGGCAGCGATTGGCCCTTCGGCTATTTCGATCTCGAACCTTATTACGAGCGCAACGATGCGCAGATGGGCGTCTCGGGCCTGGCCGGCGATCCCGCCTATCCGCCCAAGCCGGCGCGGGCCATGCCGCCGCTGCCCATCGGCCGCCTCGGCATGGCGGCGGCGCGGGGATTCGATCGGATGGGCTGGCATTGGTGGCCGGTCGACGCCGCCGTCAACTCCATCGCCCATGACGGCCGGGCCGGCTGCAACCACTGCGGCCCCTGCCTGATCGGCTGCGTCAACCGGGCCAAATCCTCGGTGGATGTCACCTATTGGCCGAAGGCGATAAACAACGGCGTCGAGCTGCGCGACCGGTGCATCGTCCAGGAGATCGTGATCGAGGGGGCGCGCGCAACCAGCGTGCGCTATCGCGACGGAGCGGGCGGCGAACATCTGCAGCGCGCCTCCTACATCGTCGTCGCGGGCAATGGCATCGGCACGGCGCGGCTGCTGATGGCCTCGGGCGTGAAAAGCCCCGCATTGGGGCGCAATCTGATGTTCCATCCCGCCGCCTATGTGCGCGGCATGTTCGCCGAGGAGCTGGATGGGCCGGTGGGCCCGGTCGGCTGCGCGATCTATTCCCACGAATTCTACGAAACCGACGAGCGGCGCGGCTTCAAGCGCGGCATTCATCTGCAGGTGACGCGCGAGAACGCGTTGCTCGTCCAAGCCATGCGCATGCAGCCGGCTTGGGGTGCGGAGGCCCAGCGTCGGCTGCGCGAGGAATTCCGCCACTCGATCGTCGTTCTCGTCCAGGCCGAGGATTTTCCCGAAAGCCACAATCGCGTCACCCTGGCCGACCGGATCGAGAGCGACGGCCTGCCCGGCGTTCGGCTGGAATACCGCCTCTCCGACCACTCGCGGCGCAGCCTCGATTTCGGCATCGAACGCGCCGATGAAGTCTTGCGCGCCGCCGGCGCCCATCGCATCGAAAAGCTGCCGCTGGCCCCGGTCACCGGCTGGCATCTTCTCGGCACCGCCCGCATGGGCAACGATCCGGCGACCTCGGTCACCGATGGCCGCGGCCGCTGTCATGGCGTCGCCAATCTGATTGTCGCCGACGGCAGCCTGTTCCCCACCGTGGGCGCCGTGAACCCGGGTTCGACGATCGGGGCGCTTGCTTTGAAGGTCGCCGAGGATCTGGTGCGGGAGATCGCATGACACCTGCATTTCTTGCCGCGGTGGTCGACACATTGCTGCCGGGCGAAGCCTCGTCACCGGATGGCCGAATAGCCCTGCCCAGCGGCACGGCGGCCGGAGTAGATCTCGGCCCCTATCGCGAAGCCGCTCGACCGGTGCTGCAGGCGATCGCCGATGCGGCGGGCGATCCGCAGGCCTTCGTCGATCTGGGCGGGGCGGGGCGGCGCGGGATCCTGCAGGCCGTCCAACGCGAGGCCGCAGAGGAATTTGCCCGGCTGCTCGCCCTGCTGTTGCCCGACTACTATGAGAGCGCCCAAGTGCTGCGGGCCTTTGGCTGGCGTACCGAGCCACCCCAGCCGCTCGGCCACGACGTCCTGGCAATGGACGAGGCAACCCGCCGAAAGTTGGAACGGGTACGGCTCAGCGGCCAACGCTGGCGCGGCTGAGGCTTCGGGTTTGCCTACCGGCGGTGCGGGCTCCCGCGGGGCAAGAACAGCATGATGCGATTCGTCGGGTATGTGCGTCGCCTCGCCACCGGACTATCCCAGGCTCAGCGATCGATCCGGGTCGAAAGAATGATCGTCGTGGTGGTCCGCTCCACCCCATCCAGCGCGCCGATGCGATCAATGAGGCGATCCATCTCGTCGACCGATTCCGCAACGACCACGGCGATCATGTCGAAGGCGCCGCTCACGGAATGAAGCGTGCGGACTTCCGGGATGCGCCGCAGCGCCGCTTCCACCGCGGGCGACAGTTTTGCCGCAGCCGTGATCATCACATGGGCGCGAATGGCATGACGTTCATGTTCGGCCGTCGACCTGATCGTGTAACCGGCGATGATCTTGGCCCGCTCCAGACGTTCGATGCGGGCTTGCAGCGTGGTGCGCGAGACGCCGGCGCGGCGTGCCAGTTCGACGTTCGATGCCCGGGCGTTTTCCCGCAGCAGAGCGAGAATCTGGCGATCTGTATCGTCTAACTGCATTCTGCGTATACTATCGGACATTTCGCCCGAAATTACAAGTATTTATGGCCAATATGCCTATGCAATTCGCCAAGCGTTCCAGGCATCATGTCCCGGGCACAGGAGAGATCCATGAAAAACATACTCGTTATCGGCGCCGGAAAGATCGGCTCGACGGTGGCCGAAATGCTGACCGCGAGCGGCGATTATGGCGTGACCGTGACCGACAAGTCCCAAGGGCAACTGGATCGGCTTCGCCTGGCGGGCGCCCTCACGCGCTCCTTGCTCGATGTGGATGACGGCGAGCGGCTCCGCTCCCTGCTCAAGGGCAAATATGCCGTGCTGAGTGCGGCGCCCTTTCATCTGACGACCAAGGTCGCCGACGCGGCACGAGCAATTGGCACCCATTACCTCGATTTGACCGAGGATGTGGCCAGCACGCGCCATGTCACCAAGCTTGCCGCGGGCGCGGCAACCGCCTTCATCCCGCAATGCGGATTGGCGCCAGGATTCGTCACCATCGTCGCCTACGATATCGCGCGGCGGTTCGACGAACTGCACGATCTCAAGATGCGCGTGGGCGCCTTGCCCGAATATCCCTCCAACGCCCTCAACTACAATCTCACCTGGTCCACCGACGGCGTCATCAACGAGTATTGCGAGCCTTGCGAGGCCATCGTGAATGGGGAGCTGCGCGAAGTCCCACCGTTGGAAGAGCGCGAGGAATTCTCCCTCGATGGCGTCACCTATGAGGCCTTCAACACCTCCGGCGGCCTCGGCTCCATGTGCGAGACGCTGAAGGGCAAGGTGAGAAACCTGAATTATCGGACGATCCGCTACCCCGGCCATGCCGCCATCATGAAAGCGCTGCTGCAGGATCTGCGCCTGCGCGAGCGCCGGCATATCCTGAAGGACATCCTTGAAAACGCTTTGCCCGCGACGCTTCAGGACGTGGTGATCGTCTTCGTCACCGCAACCGGGATCAAGCAAGGCCGCCTGATGCAAGAGACCTATGCCAACAAGATCTACAGCCAGAACATCGGCGGATCGCAACGCAGCGCCATCCAGATTACGACGGCCGCCGGCATTTGCGGCGTCCTCGATCTGCTCGCCGGCGGGTATTTGCCGCCAAAGGGATTCGTGCGCCAGGAAGACGTGTCGCTGGACCTGTTTCTCGCCAATCGCTTCGGCAAGGTCTATGCGCGCGCCACACCGCACCAGAGGGCCGCATGATCCTGCGAGCAATGCCGTGAAAAGGTTTATCTCCGCCGGTCGGCGTCGATGAACCGGGTTATGTCCTCAAGGACCGGCGCCAGGAAATGCAGCGGTGCCGCAAGCGCGCCGACCAGCCTCTCATGGCCGATGCCGGAATAGTATTTCTCTTCCACGGCTCCGCCCTTGGCCCGGATGCGGGCTGCCAGCCGCGCCGTATTGCCCGGATCCACCACATCGTCGTCACGGCCGGCCATGAGCAGCATCGGCGGCGCATTCCCATCCACATGATTGATCGGCTGGGTCCCGGGCCATTGATCTTCAGGACCGAAGATGACCTTGAGCGCTGGCGTATCGAGGGGAAGAAAATCATAGGGGCCGGCCAGGCCCACCATCGCGCGAATCTGGCGCCTGGGGTCGATGCCGACTTCCCCCAGCCACTGCGGGTCGAGCGATAGCATCGCCGCGATATAGGCACCGGCGGAATGCCCCATCAGATATATGCGATTCGGATCGCCGCCTTTTTCGGCGATGTGGGCGACCGTCCAACGCACGGCCGCCGCGCCGTCTTGCAGAAATGCCGGATAGCGCACCTCGGGATAGAGGCGGTAGTTGGGAATGACGACCACGAAGCCTTTCGGGGCGAAGGCTTGCGCCACGAAGAGATACATCTCTTTGTCGCCGCTCTGCCAATTCCCGCCATGGAAGAAGATGATCACCGGCGCTTGGTCCGTCGCCAGCTCGGGCAGATAGACGTCGAGTTTGCGTCGCGGCCCCTGGCCATAGGCTTCGTCTTTGAAGACCCGATAATCGTTCGGCACCAGGACGTTGACGAGCGTGGTCGTCGAGCAACCGGCGGCAAGGATCGCCGACAGGATCCCGACCAGCCCCCAGACGGCAGCAAGCCGGCGAAATCTTGTGCAACTGCCGCGAAAAATGGACATAGGCCTGGTCGATGTGTACTCGGACAAGGAAGTGCCGGCCACAGCCTGCGCCGACATGGCTCTTACGTCCGGGCGCCGGGCCTGGATCATCCGCCCCTAACCCCGCTGGTCGATCGACGCCAAGAGAATTCTTTCGGCCCATTGGGAATTTGGTCGACGCCATCGGGAATTGCGGGAAGGATCAGGCCGCATGCTCAAAGATCGATTCGCTTGGATCCTAGGCCGATGCCCCTGACCGGACCCGCTGCTCTGCCAGCCTCGACGCCGCAAGGCTCGATCGAAAACCGCCGACCGGATCCAGGCAAGGCGGCCGGCGCATGAGCGAACCCATCCTGCAGATCACGGATCTCGACAAATACTACGGCGAGAATAAAGCGGTCGCGGGCCTCAGTTTCGGCGTGGAACCCGGCGAGGTATTCGGCTTTCTCGGACCGAACGGCGCCGGCAAGACGAGCACCTTGCGCATGATCCTCGGGCTGGTGAAGCCGGACGCCGGCTCCATCCGGCTGTTTGGCGCGCCCTGGTCGCGCGATGCCCTGCCGCGCCTGGGATATTTGCCGGAGGAGCGCGGCCTCTATAAGCGGATGAAGGCCATGGAGGCGATCGTGTTCTTCGCCCGGCTCAAGGGATTGCATGTGGCGGTGGCGCGCCGCCGGGCGCACGACATATTGGAGCGTCTCGGCCTATCCCATGTGGCGCGCACCCGCATTGAAAATCTGTCGCGCGGCATGGCGCAGAAGGTGCAGGTCGCCGCCGCGATCGCCCATGAGCCCGAATTCCTGATTCTCGATGAACCGTTTTCGGGACTCGATCCGATCAACCAGCAAACCATCGAAGACATCATCCGCGACCAGGCGAAAGCCGGGCGCAGCGCCATCTTCTCCACCCATACCATGCAGCACGCCGAGCGCCTGTGCCGTCGCATCCTCATTCTGCGCAAGGGCCGCAAGGCGTTCGAGGGAAGCGTGGAGGATGCGCGCCGGCTGCTGCCCCGGCGGGTGCGCCTCGAGGCGGCGGCGGACCTCTCCTTCATCGCCGGCGTGCCCGGCGTCGACCGCCTCGAACCGCCGCAGGACGGCAGGCGGATCTGGGAAGCAATTCTTGCCAATCGCACCGAGCCCGGCGTGCTGCTGGCTGCCTGCATGGCGCGGGGCGTGACGCCCACCCGTTTCGATGCCTCCGAACCGACGCTCCACGAAGTGTTCGTGGCGGTGGCCGGCGCCGACGGCGCAGCGGAGGCGACGTCATCGGCCGGGGCCGAGGCGCCATGAACGACATCCGGATCATCGCGTGGCGTGAGTTTCTGCAGTACATCCGCACGCGCGGCTTCATTCTGACCCTGTTCTTCATTCCGGCCTGGTTCATCCTGGGTGGGGTTGTTCAGCAATTGGTCGCCGAGACCACATCGGTGCGCTATTTCGCCGTGGTCGACGAGAGCGGAAGCTTTGCCGCCGCCATCGATCGAACGCTGGAAGCCGACCGGCAGCGTGCAATCTTCGAGGGGCTCGTCGCTTGGGCCCGCGCCAATGTGGATATCGCGGCATTGTCGCGTCACGCGCCCGCAGTCGCCAAATTGCTGAATCAAGATGGCGGCGATCCGGCCACCATTGCCCGGTTCGTTGCAGCGGGCGGCGCCGGCGCTGTCGTCGCGGCGGTGGTACCCGATCTGCGCCCCGGCGCCGCGGATTTCGTGCCGCCCCGCGCCAATCTGCTGCGCATCGATCCGTCGCCCGACATTGTCGCGGCCGCCAAGGCCCATGACCGATCGGCACTTCTGCCCGTGCTCAAAGGAGAAACGCCAGTCGCCACGGCGGACGGCAGGGTTCCTCTGTTCGCCCTTGCCGTCATCCCGGCGGATTTTTCCGCCACGGCGCCTGGATTCGAATACTGGTGCGAAAATCAGACCGATCCCGTCGTCCAAGACTTCCTGCGGCGCGCCCTTGCAGATGAATTGCGGCTCCAGACGGCGGCGGAGCTTGGGCTGGCTCCCGCAAGCATTCATCGGCTTTTGGATGCGACGGTCACAGTCGATCGGTTCAATCCTTCGAATGCGGCCGGCAACGGCGCCGTGTCGCAAGACGACATTCTGCGGATCGTTCTGCCGTTCGGCATCGCTCTCTTGCTGCTCGTGGCCATCCTGTCGATTTCCAGCATGTTGCTGATGGCCGTGATCGAAGAGAAATCCAGCCGCGTCATCGAAATGATCCTGGCCTCGACCAGCGCCGAACGCGTGATGGCGGGCAAGCTGATAGGCGCTGCCGGCGCCGCCCTTATCCTGATGGCGGGCTGGATCCTGGGCGGCGGGGGTGCGGCCTCGCTGCTGACCCATTCCTCGCCAGGCGGCATCGTCGCGGCACTCGTGCGGGCCCATGCCTTTGGCGATATGCCGGCGGTGGCGATTTGCTTCGTCTGCGGCCTTGCCATCCATACAACGATCTTCCTGGGCGTGGGCGCCATGGCGAGAAGCTTCCAGGAAGCCCAATCATATCTGGGGCCGCTGCTGTTCATTCTTTTCGCGCCCATCGGGTTCGTCACGGTCGTCTTCAACGAACCCAACGGCGCGCTCGCGACGCTGTTGAGCTTCAGTCCCCTCCACGCCCCGTTTTTCCTGATGATGCGCCTGCCGAACAGCCCGCCGCCTATCGGCACCGCGCTGGCCTTCCTCTGGATGATCGTTTGTACGGTGGCCATCGTACGGCTCATGATCTGGGGGTTCGTCAGCAACATCCTGCGCAGCGAGCCCTCGCCCGGCTGGCGCATGCTCGGCCACCGGCTCGCTCGCATCTGGCGGCGGCCCGCATAGCCCGGTGCGCCCGGTGAAGGCGTGGCGCCGCGCCGTCGAACTCGTTCGCAAGGCAAGGTCGGTCGCCTCGACGACGGCCAGGCGCCGGGGGTTGGAATGAACAGGCTGATCGAGGGCGTTATCGGACGTTACCTGTTCCTGGCCGATTTGCTGCGCTATCGCCGCAGCCGCAGCGCCGGCAGCATGGCGATGGGCCGGCTGTTCCCCCACTATGTCGATCGCTTCCGCAATGTGGGCGCGGTCGACGAACATTATTTTCACCAGGACCTCTGGGCGGCGCGGCGGATTCTGGCCCGCCGGCCCGCCCGCCATGTCGATATCGGATCGCGGGTCGACGGCTTCGTGGGGCATTGTTTGGCATTCATGGATATCGAGGTGATCGATATCCGGCCCATGGCCATCGAGAGTGCGGGGCTGAAATTCACCCAAGACGACGCGGTCTTGCTTTCCACTTTCGCCGACGGCAGCTTGCCATCCCTGTCGAGCCTGCATGCCGCGGAGCATTTCGGCCTGGGCCGGTACGGCGATCGGATCGATCCCGATGCTCACCTTGTGTTCATGAAATCGCTGCAGCGCGTGCTGGCCGAAGGCGGCAGACTCTATTTCAGCGTGCCCGTCAGCGATCGCGAACGCGTGGAGTTCAACGCCCATCGGGTGTTTCGGCCCGAGACGGTCCTGGCTGCTTTCGACCGATTGCGCCTGACGGCCTTTGCCATGATCAAAGACGACCAGCGCCTCTACGACCCCGCAAGACCTTCCGATGTCGCAGGGCAGCGCTATGCTTGCGGCCTCTTCGAATTCACCAAGCCGGGCGGCGCCGGGGCAGCAGATTCGGCCCAAAGCGATTGCAAGGCGCCGTAGCGGTGGGCAAAATCGCCCGGCCATGAAAACTTCCGGGCCTGCTCTCAAGAAATCGCGCGGATCACAAATCTCATGACGTCCGACGCGCTCCTTGCCGTGCGCAGCGGCCCCGCCGCTCATCCCCGTGCCGCCGCCGTCTTCGTCTTCCTCCTCGCCAACGTCATCGCCTGGTCGGTTTATTCCGAATTCTCCCATGGCAACGGGGCGATCCATCAGGACGTCGCCGAGGCCTATGCCTGGGGCCGCGAATTCCAGCTCGGCTATTTCAAGCATCCGCCGTTCTGGGCCTGGATCGCCGGCATCTGGTTTCTGTTCATGCCGCACCAGAGCTGGGCTTTTTGGCTGTTGGCCGTGCTCAATGCGAATCTCGGGCTTTTGGGGGCTTGGAAACTGATCGGCCGCTTTGCCGAAGGCGACAAGCGCATCGCGGCGACACTGCTGCTGCTGTTGACGCCGTTCTATACGTTCCTTTCGTTCAAATACAACGCCAACAGCATCTTTCTGTCGCTCTGGCCCTGGACGGCCTATTTCTTCGTACGATCGATCGAGGAGCGCGGGCTCTTGCCCGCAGCGCTGTTCGGCGTGCTGGCCGCAGCGGACATCCTGTCGAAATATTTCGCGGCCGTGCTTCTGGCGACCTGTTTGATCGCAGCACTGGTCCATCCGGCGCGCGGGCGATATTTCACTTCCGCACGGCCCTATATTGCGATGGGCGTCGCCGCGGTACTGGTTGCCCCGCATATCCTGTGGCTCGTCACCACCGGCTTCCTTCCGTTTCACTATCTGGAATCCGAGACGGGAAACAGCTTCCTCTTCGCTTTGCAGAACGCCTTCGTATTTCTCGGCGGCTGCGCTGCCTTGCAGGTCCTGGTGGCGCTCGCCGTCATGCTGATGAACCGGCGCTGGTGGCGGAGCTTGTCGGCAACTTTGCGCGAGCGCGGCCGCGACTGGCGATTTCGCTTTCTGGCGGTGCTGGGATTTGGCCCGGCTCTTCTGGCGGCTCTCCTCGGGCCTCTGCTTCACGTCAGAGTGGACACGAACATGGCGATCGGGATTTTCTGCCCGATCCCGCTGCTGCTGATCGAGATCGCGGCAATCGCCGACTATCGGCGGGCTGCGAGGTTTGCCTTCGGATGCGTCCTGGCGCTTACGGCGGTTGCGTTGTCTATTTCGCCGATTGCCCCCTATGAAGCTTTCTTGGATGGGGAGCCGACTTCGGTCGATCCCCGTCAGGAGGTGGCCGCCGAGGGGACGAGGATCTGGCATCAGACAACGGCAACGGCGCTACGCATCGTCACCGGCGAAGGGATCTATGCCGGTGCCACGGCATTCTACAGCGCGGACCGGCCGACCCAGCTGATCGACTTCAATTTCCAATATTCGCCCTGGGTCACGCCGGACGATATCGCAAGGTGGGGTTTGCTGGCGATTTGCGACAAGAAGGACCCCTGGTGCCTCGCATCGGCGGCCGCCTTCGTGACACCACAGACGGTTCGCATGGAGCTGATGCTTCGCCATGATTTTCAGGGGTTGCAGGGCCCACCCGTGACCTTCGTATTTTTCATCGTGCCGCCCCGCCGATGACCACCGCCGCAAAGACGCGCGATCGCCCCTTTGTCGCGAGTTATCTGTGCGGGGGTCTCGGCAATCAGCTGTTCCAATATGCCGCGGGGCGAAGCCTGGCGAGCCGAACGGCGGCAAATCTGATCTTGGATGCCAGCGTCTTTCGCAACTCCGGCCAAGCCCGCCAGTTTGCGCTTAGGAACCTCGCGATCGACACGCAGATCCAGGGGCCGGTTGCCATGCCAGGCGG
Source organism: Dongiaceae bacterium (assembly GCA_041487395.1). Taxonomy (GTDB): domain Bacteria; phylum Pseudomonadota; class Alphaproteobacteria; order Dongiales; family Dongiaceae; genus DASXQK01. The sequence continues at coordinate 447 of JBGPNG010000015.1, read as the reverse complement.
CGGCGCCCGGGATTGGGGGGCGCGCCCGGATGAGTTCGGCCGGCAGAATTCGAGTACTGCCCCGCGTCCCTAGGCCGACGAGCCGCGGCGACAGGCGCCACCAAAAGGACCTCGCCGATCCGACAATCTCGCCGGAGAACCAGCGATAACCATGTGCCACGTCCTGCATCGGCCTTTCTTGCAGATCCCCATTCTTGCAGATCCATGTGCGATCCGGACCGGCTTCGTATGCCTTGTCAAGTTATCGAAGCTTACCGAACGTCAAGCCTAGCAGCAGAGAGGCGATCGGGCTGTTATCGGTATCTGAAGTTCTCGTCCAGGTTGTCCGAAGCCCTGTGGGTTTCTTCGGCACCCGGGGCTCGCCGCAGGCAGCATTTTGCATGCAATCCCAGCTTGATTTATGATAGTCGGCAAGCCAGGTAACTTGGAGGGTGATGCGCGGCTCGT
>JBGPNG010000014.1:0-10934 GCA_041487395.1 Dongiaceae bacterium | reverse complement strand
AGCTTCACCAACATGGATGAAGGGCTCAAGGGCGTCGATGTCGTCATGATGCTGCGGCTGCAAACCGAGCGCATGGATGGCGCCTATGTGCCGTCGACCCGCGAATATTTCCGCTTCTTCGGCCTCGACAGGGCGAAGCTGGCCGACGCCCGGCCCGATGCTCTCATCATGCATCCGGGCCCGATGAATCGCGGCGTCGAGATCGATTCGGAAGTCGCCGACGACATCGACCGCAGCCTGATCCGCGAACAGGTCGAGATGGGTGTCGCCGTGCGCATGGCCTGCCTCGACGTGCTGACCCGCCAGCTTCGTTCGAACGAGAGTGACGATGGCCCCGGCTAGGCGGCCCCTTGCATTGCTGGGGGCGCGGTTGATCGATCCGGCGAGCGGCCGCGATGAGAAAGGCGGGCTTCTGGCCATCGACGGGCGCATCGCCGAGCTTGGCCCCACGGTCAGAGGCAATAGTCTTCCCGAAGGTGCCGAGGTCGTGCGTTGCGAAGGCTATTGCCTCGCGCCGGGCCTCGTCGACATGCGCGTCCAGCTGCGCGAGCCGGGCGACGAGCATATGGAGACGATCGCCAGCGGTGCCGAGGCGGCGGCGGCCGGCGGCGTCACCAGCATGGTCTGCCTGCCCAATACCGATCCGGTCATCGATGAGGTCGCCGCCGTCGAATTCATTGCCCGGCGCGCCCGCGAGACGCGGCGCGCCAAGATCTATTGCTATGGCGCGGTGACCAAGGGGCTGCTGGGCAAAGACCTCGTCGAGATGGGCCTGTTGGCCGAAAGCGGGGCGCTGGCCTTCACCGATGGGCTGCAGGCGGTTGCCGATGCGCGCGTCATGCACCGCGCGCTCAGTTATGCCAAGGCGTTTGGCCGGCGCATCATTCAGCATCCCGAAGAACCGCGGTTGGCCGAGAGCGGCCTGATGAACGCGGGCGAACTTGCCACCCGCCTCGGGCTTTCGGGCATTCCGCCCGCCGCCGAGGTGATGATGATCGATCGCGATCTCCATCTGGTGGCCATGACCGGGGCCGCCTATCACGTCGCCCATGTCTCGACCGCGGCCGCCGTCGAGGCGATCCGCGGCGCCAAGGCGCGCGGTCTGCCGGTCACTTGCGATACCGCGCCGCCCTATTTTGCCCTCAACGAGATCGCCGTCGGCGACTATCGCACCTTCGCCAAATTATCGCCGCCGCTGCGCGCCGAATCCGACCGCCGGGCGATCGCGGCCGCGGTCGCCGACGGGACGATCGATTGCGTGGCGAGCGATCACGCGCCTTACGACCAGGAATCGAAACGCGTGCCCTTCGCCCACGCCGCACCGGGCATCCTGGGCCTGGAAACCTTGCTGCCGCTGACCCTCGAGCTTTTTCACAAGGGCGAGGCGAAGCTGATCGATCTGCTGCGCGCGATGACATCGGCGCCGGCCGATCTTCTGGGCCTGCCCCAAGGCCGCCTCGCCAAAGGTGCTCCGGCCGATCTGCTGCTGTTCGATCCGGATCGGCCAGGCCGCATCGAGGTCGACCGCTTCCGCAGCAAATCCAAGAACTCCCCCTTCGACGGCCGGCCGGTTCAAGGCCGCGTTCTCCTGAGTGTCGTCGACGGGCGCACTGTCTTCTCGGCGGAAGCCTGAGTCGTGCCCGGCCTGCTCGGAGATTTTGCCTTTACCTGGCCCTATTACGCCGCAGCCCTCGGGGGATATCTCGTGGGTTCCATCCCCTTCGGCCTGATTCTGACCCGCGCCGCCGGGCTAGGCGATATCCGCAAGATCGGCTCCGGCAATATCGGGGCCACCAATGTGCTGCGCACCGGACGAAAGGGCCTGGCCGCGGCGACGCTGCTGCTCGACGGCGGCAAGGGAGCCGTCGCCGTTCTCATCGCGCAGCATTGGGGGCCGGACATGGCGATTCTCGCCGGCTGCGGTGCCCTCTTCGGCCATCTGTTTCCCTTGTGGTTGCATTTCAAAGGCGGCAAAGGCGTGGCGACGAGCCTTGGCGTGCTTCTGGCGCTCGATTGGCGTATCGGCCTTATCGCCTGCGCTACCTGGCTGCTCATCGCGCTGCTGTTCCGTTTTTCCTCGCTGGCGGCCCTCGCCGCCATGGCGACGGCACCCATCGCCGCCTGGTTCATCGCCACTCGGCAACTCGCCGCTGTCGCACTCTTGATCGCCGCACTCGTTTGGCTGCGCCATCGCCGGAACATCCGCCGTCTGTTGACCGGCAAGGAGCCGAAGATCGGCAAGAAGAAGAATGCCTAGGCCGTCGCTCTCTCTCATCATCATCACCAAGAACAACGGGCGCACTTTGCGCCGCTGCCTCGAATCCGCCGATTTCGTCGACGAAAAAATCCTGGTCGACAATTCCAGCACGGACGACACGCTCGCCATCGCCGAAGCCACCGGTGCCAAAATCACGACGACGACCGACTTTCCGGGCTTCTCGGTCCAGAAGCAGCGCGCCCTCGATCTCGTCACCGGCGAGTGGATCCTGGCGCTCGATGCCGACGAATGGATTCTGCCGCCCCTGAAAGCGGAGATGCTGGCAGCGCTCGAGCACCCCGGCAACCTCGCGGGCTTCGACATGCCGCGGCATTCCTCCTTCTGCGGCCGCCTGCTGCGTCATGGCGATTGGGGGCGCGACCGCGTGGTCCGGCTCTGCCGGCGCAGCCAGGCGAGTTATGGCAGCGGCCTGGTCCACGACCGGATTCATGTGGAAGGACCCGTGGGCCGTCTGCGCCACCCGTTGTTGCATGAGGCGGTCTTCGATCTCGAACATGCCCTTTGGCGGATGAATCTCTATTCGACGATGACGGCGCGCGAACGCCACGAGCGCGGCCAGCGCATCTCGTTGCCCGGAGCCGTCGGCCATGGCCTGTGGACTTTTTTCCGCAGTTATGTGATGCGCGCCGGCTTCCTCGATGGCGCGCCGGGCTTCTATCAGGCCCTGACGGCGGGCGAAGGCTCCTTCTACCGCTATGCCAAGCTGAAGGAGATGAATCGATCCACCGCGCAACATTGACGCATACTACCATTGATTGTATGAGTTGACAAGATTTCCCGGTTTTGTCATCCTCGGCCCATGGCGGGACAAGCCCTAACGGATGAAGAACGATTGGCCTCGCTGCGCCTCAGCCGCAGCGAGAAGGTGGGGCCCGTGACCTTCCGCCAACTGCTGCACGGCTTCGGCAGCGCCGAGGCCGCCCTGGCTGCCCTGCCGGAATTGGCCCGTCGCGGGGGTCGCCGGCAACCCCTCGCCATTTACCCTGCCGCCGCCGCGCAAGAAGAATTGGCGCGTCTGCGGCAGATGCGCGGTCACCTGATTGTGCTCGGCGAATCCGATTATCCAGTAGCCCTTGCCGCCATCGCCGACGCCCCACCGGTTCTCGCCATACTGGGCGATGCCAGCCTGCTGGCCCGTCAGTCGGTTGCCCTTGTCGGGGCCCGCAACGCCTCGACCAATGGGCGGTTTCTGGCCGAAACGCTCGCCCGGCATTTGGGCGCGCTCGGCTGGGTCGTGGTCTCGGGGCTGGCCCGGGGCATCGACGCCGCCGCCCATCAGGGAGCGCTCGAAAGCGGCACCATCGCCGTGCTGGCCGGCGGCATCGACCAGCCCTACCCGCCGGAAAGCGAACCCCTGTATCGGGAGATCGCCCAGCGCGGCCTGTTGCTGGCCGAACTGGCTCTGGGCCGCATCCCCCAGGCCCGCCATTTCCCACGACGCAACCGCATCGTATCGGGCCTGACCCAAGGTACGGTGGTGGTCGAGGCCGCACTCAAATCCGGCTCCCTGATCACCGCGCGCCTTGCCGGCGAGCAAGGCCGCGAGGTCATGGCCGTTCCCGGATCGCCCCTCGATCCGCGCTGCCGCGGGGCCAACCAATTGATCCGCCAGGGCGCCATTTTGGTCGAGAGCGCGGCCGACATCGACGAGGCCTTGAGCGGCCTGAGCGGCAGCCGAACCGGGCGCGGCGATGCCGACGGACGGGCTGTCAATCAGGTCGCCGAACCAACTCAAATATCTGATTTTCCACCGGAATCTGCTGTCGCCAAGGTTGAGAGCCAGCTTGGCCCCAGTCCCGTCGCGGTTGACGAACTGCTCCGGCAGTGTCAATTGTCTCCGCCTTTTCTCAGGATGACGCTGCTGGAACTTGAGCTTGCCGGCCGCCTGCAATGGCACCCGGGCAACCGCGTCTCGCTCCTGGCCGCCAGCTAGCTCCGTCCCGACCGACGCCCCCTGGGCAAACGAAAGAAGCGTCCCAACGATGAATGTCGTCGTCGTCGAATCGCCCGCCAAGGCGAAGACCATCAACAAATACCTGGGTCCGGACTATACGGTCCTGGCGAGCTTCGGCCATGTGCGCGATCTGCCGCCCAAGGACGGATCGGTGCGCCCGGACGAGGATTTCGCCATGAGTTGGCAGGTCGAGGGCAAGGCCGAAGCCCGGATCAAGGCGATCGCCCAAGCGCTGAAATCCGCCGACAGGCTGATCCTTGCCACGGACCCGGACCGCGAGGGAGAGGCGATCTCCTGGCATATCAGCGAGGAGTTGAAGCGCCGCAGGGCCCTCGACGGCAAGCGGGTGGCGCGCGTCGTATTCAACGAAATCACCAAATCCGCCGTGCTGGATGCCATGCAGCATCCCCGCGAAGTCAACCGCGAGCTGGTGGAAGCCTATCTGGCGCGACGCGCCCTGGATTACCTCGTGGGCTTCACGCTTTCGCCCGTGCTTTGGCGCAAGCTTCCGGGCAGCCGCTCGGCGGGTCGTGTCCAATCCGTGGCCTTGCGCCTTATTTGCGAGCGCGAAGCCGAGATCGAGGTTTTCAAGGCACAGGAATATTGGACCGTCGCGGTGGTCTTTGCGACCGACGACGGTTCCCTCTTCACGGCGCGATTGACCCATCTCGACGGGCGCAAGCTGGAGAAGTTCGACCTGCCGAACGAAGCCGCGGCGATGGCCGCAGCGAACAAGATTGCCGGCGGCGCGCCGTTCCAGGTCTCGGCCGTCGAGCGCAAGACGGTCAGGCGCAATCCCTTCCCCTCCTTCACCACATCGACCCTGCAGCAGGAGGCATCGCGCAAGCTGGGTTTCAGCGCCAGTCAGACCATGCGCGTCGCCCAGCGGCTTTACGAGGGCGTCGACCTCGATGGGGAGACTGTCGGCCTCATCACTTATATGCGCACCGATTCCGTGCAGCTGTCGGGCGAGGCCATCGGGGCCAGCCGCCGCCTGATCGCCGCCGACTATGGCGATCGTTATCTGCCCGAGAAGCCGCGCTTTTACACCACCAAGGCCAAGAACGCGCAAGAAGCCCATGAAGCGATCCGGCCGACCGATCTGTTCCGCCGCCCACGCGACGTCGGGCGCCATCTCGATGCCGATCAGCGCCGGCTCTACGAACTGATCTGGAAACGCACCGTGGCAAGCCAGATGGAGAGCGCGGAGCTCGATCAGGTGGCAGTCGATATTGCCGGCCGCGACGTCGGTTTTCGGGCCAACGGCTCCGTCCTGAAGTTCGACGGGTTCTTGACTCTCTATCAGGAGGATCGCGACGATCCGGCGGAGGACGAGGAAGGCGAAGGCCGCCTGCCCGATCTCTCCCCGCAGCAGCCGCTCGCCCGCAAGGAGACCAAGCCGGAGCAGCATTTCACTCAGCCGCCGCCCCGCTATTCCGAGGCGAGCCTGGTGAAGCGGCTGGAGGAACTGGGCATCGGCCGGCCCTCGACATATGCCTCGATCCTGCAGGTGTTGCAGGATCGCAAATACGTTCGCCTCGATCGCAGGCGCTTCTATCCCGAAGATCGCGGCCGTCTGGTGACGGCCTTTCTTACCGGATTTTTCCGGCGCTATGTGGAATATGGCTTCACCGCCGCGCTCGAGGAACAACTCGACGACATCTCCGGCGGGCGGGTCGATTGGAAGACGGTGCTGCGCCAATTCTGGGATGATTTCAGCCAGGCGATCGGGGACACCAAGGATCTGCGCGTCAGCGAGGTGATCGACGCGCTGGATGCCGATCTCGGGCGGCATTTCTTTCCGGAAAGCAAGGACGGGTCCGATCCACGCCTTTGTCCCGGCTGCGGCAATGGCAGGCTGAGCTTGAAGCTCGGCCGCTTCGGCGCCTTCATCGGCTGCTCCAACTATCCCGAATGCCGATACACCCGGCGCCTCGGCATCGACGATGGCAATGGATCGGAAACCGACGCAGGTCCGAAGGAATTGGGCGTCGATCCGGCAAGCGGGCTGGCCGTAAGCTTGCGCAAGGGACCATACGGCCACTACGTTCAGCTGGGCGAAAACAGCCCGCCACCGCCGAAAGGAACGAAACGGGCGAAGGGCGAGAAAGCCGCCAAGGCCGAAAAGCCGAAGCGCGTGTCGTTGCCCCGGGGGCTAGCGCCATCGGAGGTCGACCTGCCAAAGGCGTTGGCGCTTCTGGCGCTGCCGCGCCGGGTCGGCCTCCATCCCGAAACCAAGGAGATGATCACGGCCGGCATCGGCCGCTTTGGTCCTTATCTGAAACATGGCTCGACATATAGATCGCTTGCCAAGGGCGACGACGTGCTGACCATCGGCCTCAATCGCGCCGTCGCCCTGCTGGCCGAGGCCAAAGGCGCCAGCCGGCGCGGCGGGCCGCCAGGCAAGCCGTTGGGCGATCATCCCGCCGACGGCAAGCCGGTGACGCTGCACCAAGGCCGCTACGGGCCCTATGTGAAACACGGCAAGGTCAATGCCACATTGCCGAGGTCGCTCGCGGCCGAGCAGACGACCCTGGCCGAGGCGTTGCCCCTGCTGGAGGAGCGTGCAGCCAAAGGCGGCGGCAAGACCGCGCGCCGTCCGATTGCCAAATCCGCCAAGCCCAAGGCTGCAAAAAAGAAACCCGCAGGCGCGGCGGGTGAACGCAAGAAAGTGGCGGTGGAATCATGAGCGCACCCGGAGTTTCGCGCGCCGGCGCCAAGCCTACCGTTCAAGTGGACAATGAGAGGGTCAAGGTGACCGAATGGCGTTTCGCGCCCGGGGCGGCCACCGGCTGGCACCGCCATGGTTACGACTACGTCGTCGTGCCGATGACCACGGGCCGGCTTCAGCTTGAGGACGGCAAGGAAACACGCTTCGCCCAATTGACCGCCGGTCAGTCCTATTACCGGCCGATCGGCGCGGAGCATGACGTGATCAACGCCAATGATTTCGAATTCGTCTTCGTCGAGGTCGAGTTCAAGGCGCCGGGCTGATGGCGGAGCGTCGGCCTAAGAAGGCGCAAGAGCCCACTCGCCGGCAGATCCTCGAATACATCCGCGAATCTCCGACGCCGGTCGGCAAGCGCGAGATCGCGCGGGCCTTTGGCATCAAGGGCGCGGATCGCATCGGCCTGAAGGCGTTGCTGAAACAGCTCGAGCGCGAAGGCGAGGTCGACCGCGGCAGGCATCGGCGCATGGCGAGCCCGGGTGCCCTGCCGGAAGTCGTCACCCTGACCGTTCTCGGCCCCGACCCGGACGGCGAGCTTCTGGCCGCGCCCACCGAGATTTCGGGGGAAGCCCCGGCGCCGCGCATCTTTTTGGAACCCGACCGCCTGGCCAAGCCGGCGTTTGCACGCGGCGATCGGGTCCTGGCCCGGCTGCGCCGCATCGACGGCGAAGCTTATGAGGCGCGCGTTATCCGCCGTCTGCCTGTGCTTCCAGCACGCATCGTCGGCATCTTCGAGCGGACGGCCGACGGCAGCGGGCGCATCCGCTCCGCCGGCAAGAAGACGCGCAACGAATTTCGCGTCGCTGCGGCCGATTCCGCCGGGGCAAAACCGGGCGAGATCGTGCTGGCCCAAGCCCTGCCGGGCCACCGCCACGGCCTGCCGCAGGCGCGGGTGGTCGAGCGTCTGGGCCCCCATGGCGGCCCGCGTTCGGCCAGTCTGCTCTCCATCTACGAGCATGACATTCCCGTGGCCTTCGACGCCGAAGCGCTTGCAATCGCCAAGGCCGCCAAGCCAGCCCCTCTTGGCGAGCGGACCGATCTGCGCGCCATGGCGCTGGTCACCATCGATGGCGCCGATGCACGCGATTTCGATGACGCCGTCTTCGCCGAGCCCGATACCGACCCCAAGAATCTCGGCGGCTTCGTCCTCCTCGTCGCCATCGCCGATGTGGCTTACTACGTCCAGCCCGGCGATGCCTTGGATCGCGCCGCCTATTGGCGCGGCAACTCGGTCTATTTCCCCGACCGCGTCGTCCCGATGCTGCCGGAGGAACTCTCGAACGGCTTGTGCTCGCTGAAGCCCGGCGAAGATCGCGGCTGCCTCGCCGTGCGCATGGTGATCGACGCGCAAGGCAAAAAGCTGCGCCACCGCTTCATGCGCGGGCTCATGCGTTCGATGGCTCGGCTGACCTATGATCAGGTGCAGGCGGCCGCCGACGGACATCCCGACGAACGCACCGCGTCCCTGATGGGCCAGGCGATCACCCCGCTCTACGCCGCCTTCCGCGCCTTGCTCGGCGAGCGCCAGCGCCGCGGCACGCTCGATCTCGATCTGCCGGAGCGCCAGGCGATTCTGGACGATCAGGGAAAAGTGCAACGCATCCAGGCGCGCCTGCGCTACGACAGCCATCGGCTGATCGAGGAATTCATGATCGCGGCCAATGTGGCGGCGGCCGAAACGCTGGAGCGGCTGCGCCAGCCCTGCATCTACCGCGTCCATGACGCGCCCGACGCGGCGAAGATCCAGGCATTGCGCGAATTCGTCGCCACGCTCGGCCTCAACCTCGCCCGCGGTCAGGTGCTGAAGCCAAAGATGTTCACCCAATTGCTGGAGCGGGCCAAGGCCACGCCTTATGCCTTGATGGTTCATGAGCTTGTGCTGCGCAGCCAGTCGCAGGCCGTCTATAGCCCGGTCAATATCGGGCATTTCGGCTTGGCCCTGCCGCGCTACGCCCACTTCACTTCGCCGATCCGCCGATATGCCGATCTGCTGGTCCATCGCGCCCTCATTGCCGGATGCAAATTGGGCGATGGCGCTTTACTGGCAGGGGCCGCAGACAAGTTCGCCGCCATCGGCGAGCATATTTCGGGCACCGAGCGGCGCGCCGCGGCGGCCGAACGGGACGCCATCGACCGTTTCGTCGCCGCCTTCCTGGCTGATCGGGTCGGCGAAATCCTGCCCGGACGCATCACCAGCGTCACCCGCTTCGGCCTTTTCGTGCGGCTGGACGAAACCGGGGCCGACGGGCTGGTACCGATCGGCAGCCTGCCCAACGACTTTTACGATCATGACGAGGCATCCCACGCCTTGGTCGGCCGGCGCTGGGGCAGGATCTATCGCTTGGGCGAGGGCGTCATGGTGCGCCTGGTCCAGGCGGAGGCGCTGACCGGCGGCTTGTTGCTTGAATTGGTCGAAGGCGGCGATGACGAGCGGCCGGGGCCACCGGCCAAAGGCAAGGGCAGGATGCCCGGTGGCGCCAAAGTGGCGGCCCGGCCGCCCCGTCGACCGATTCGCGGGAAGCCCAGGCACCGCTGAACTTTTGTGGCTGCCGCGCCGCAGCGATAGAGAAAATGTAACGAAGTCACGACTTTAGCTATGTGGCCCCCTGGTCACGGTGGTGATTTCTGCTATCTATAGCGCCGACGGAGGCCGGCCAGTTGCTCCCCCGGCCGAGGAATCGGGCCCGTATGTCGTTTGGTTTGCGACTCTCGTTTTCATTGCGCCGCACGCCGGCGTTTCTGCTGTTTCTTACGGTTGCCGGCTGCTCGAGCGTCGGATCGCCGCTTGCCGCCGATGTCGATTATGAGCGCGACCGGCGGATGTTCGCCGCCGGCTATGAAGATATCGACCAATATTACATCATGAAGGAAGATCTGGGGAATCTCGCCGTTGGCGGCCTGTCCGCGCTCGCCGCGCTCGACCAGAAAGTGACCGTGGAGCGCGAGGACGGCAAGATCGACATGCTCTATGGCGGCAAGACGGAAGCCGCATTCGTCGTCACCGACAAATTCGATGCGGACGATTGGGCGGTCCTGACCGCGGGCGCGCTCGTTGCGGCGCGCAAGGCCTCTCCTGCCATCGCCAAGGCCGATCCGGAAATCGTCTACACGGCCGTGTTCAACGGCATGCTGGCCCGCCTCGATCAATTCTCCCGCTATGCCGGGCATACTCAAGCGACGGAAAATCGGGCTACCCGCGAAGGCTTCGGCGGCATCGGCGTGCGCATCGCAGTGGAGGACGACAAGGTGCGCATCATTTCGGTGATGCACTACACCCCGGCGGAGCGCGTGGGCTTGCATGTCGACGATCTCATCACCGCCATCGACGGCACGCCGACCAGGGGTCTGGATCAGCAGGCGGTTGTCGGCATGCTGCGCGGACCGGACGACAGCCGTGTCGTGCTGACCGTGCAGCGGGGGACCATCGACAAACCGTTGTCGATCGCCGTTACCCGCGCCCATGTGGTGCCCGAGACGGTGACGTATCGGCGTGACGGCGAGATCGCCTATATCCGGATGTACGGCTTCAACCAGGGCACGGCCGACAGCCTTCGGCGCGAAATCGACAGCGCGCGCAGCGATATGGGCGACAGGCTGCAAGGCATCGTGCTGGATCTGCGCGGCAATCCGGGCGGACTGCTGGACCAGGCCGTTGCCGTCTCCGACATGTTCCTCAACGGCGGGCGCATCGTCTCGACCCATGGGCGAAATCCGGACAGCCACCAGTATTTCGAAGCTACCCAGGGGGACGTCACCAACGGCCTGCCGGTCGCGGTATTGATCAACGGCAACTCCGCTTCGGCCTCGGAAATCGTCGCCGCGGCACTTCAGGACAATGACCGCGCCGTCGTCATTGGCAGCAATTCCTATGGCAAAGGCACCGTGCAGGAATTGCGCCGGCTGCCCAACGACGGCGAGCTCACCTTGACCTGGGCCAGATTCCACGCGCCCTCCGGCTATACCCTGCATCATGT
>JBGPNG010000013.1:0-11080 GCA_041487395.1 Dongiaceae bacterium | reverse complement strand
TAATACCGCACCAGGCTGAACACCTCGTGCGGCTTCAGCTTGGCGCTGCCGTTAAGGAACCCCAGTTCGACCAGGAAGCAACAACCGGCGACCTTGCCGCCGGCCTTCTCGATCAGCTGGCAGCCGGCCGCCATCGTCCCGCCGGTCGCCAGCAGGTCGTCGAGGACGACCACGCGTTGGCCTGGCACCACCGCATCGGCCTGGATCTCCACCGTGTCGTTGCCGTATTCGAGATCGTAGCTGTAGGGGATGACCCGACCCGGCAGCTTGCCGCGCTTGCGCACCATCACGAAGCCCCGACCCGAGAGATAGGCCAGCGGTGCGGAAACCAGAAAGCCCCGGGATTCGATGCCGACCAGAAGGTCGGGCTTCAATGCCTCCAGCCAGCGGTCGAGATGTTCAACCGTGGCCCGCCAGGCCGGGCCATGGGCCAGCAAGGTGGAGATGTCGTAAAACAGAATCCCCGGCTTCGGAAAATCGGGAATTTGTCGAATGTGGTCCTTGATCTGCATGACCCGCCGTTCCCATCCCCACTTGGCTCCATGTTCCGCGTTCCGCCCGGCTCTGCCCGGCTTGACCGCGGGGCATGCTAGCGGCCGGGGCGGCAGAAAACAAACTTTCGGCCCGCAACGCAGGCAGACTAATATGCCCGCCAACCACGGGGCTTGAGGGGATGGCGGAAAACGGCGCTTCATTCGAGGCGAAGCAGGCAGATGGCGAATTGGTGATTGCCCTTCGCGGGCGCTGGACCATCGGATTGGTGGCGGCGGTCAACTCGCAGGCGGCAGCCCTTCGGCCGGGCGGGGCCCGCCGGGCTCGCTTCGATCTGACGGCCGTGGAGGCGATCGATAGTGCCGGCGCCTGGGTAATCTCGCGCACCCGGGCCGCGTTGCAGGCTGCGGGCCTCGATGTGACGATCGAAGGAGGCGGGCCGGCGCAAGAGGCGCTGCTCGACAAGGTCCTGGCTGCAGGCCTGCCGCCACCGGCGGAACGCCATCCCCATCATTACTTCATCCACATCGTCGAGCGGATCGGCGCCGCGCTGATCGGTTTCTTCAAACAAGGACGCGATCTGCTCTCCTTCTTCGGCGCGGTGACGATCGCGTTCCTGCGCCTCTTCCGGCAGCCGCGTCGCATCAAGTTCGTGGCCTTCATCGCCCATATCGAGCAGACCGGCTTGAATGCCTTGCCCATCATCGGGCTTATCTCGTTCCTGATCGGCGTCGTTCTCGCCTATCAGGGTGCGGATCAGTTGCGCCGCTTCGGCGCCCAGATATTCACCGTCAATCTGGTGGGTGTTTCGGTCTTGCGCGAAATGGGAATTCTCCTGACCTCGATCATCGTCGCGGGCCGCACCGGCAGCGCCTTTACCGCCCAGATCGGCACCATGCAGGTCAACGAGGAGATCGACGCCATGCGCACGCTTGGCCTCGATCCGCTCGACATGCTGGTCCTGCCGCGCGTGATGGCTTTGGTCGTGGCCCTGCCGTTGCTGGCATTTTATTCCGACATTCTGGCGCTGACCGGCGGTGGCATCGCCGCGGTATTTCTGCTCGGCATGACGCCCACACAGTTCATTACCCAGCTCAACCATGCCGTGACCCTGAACCATTTCCTCGTCGGCATCTCCAAGGCGCCGGTCTTCGCCATGCTGATATCCATTGTCGGTTGCTTCGAGGGCTTGCGCGTGACCGGAAGTGCCGAGAGCGTCGGCCGGCTGACGACCCAATCCGTCGTCGAGGGGTTGTTCCTGGTCATCGTCTTCGACGCCATGTTTTCCATTCTGTTCTCATTTCTCCACATATGACGACCAACCCCGACGCCACGCCCGTGATCTCGATCCGCGCCCTCGTCAACCGCTTCGGCAAGCAGGTCGTGCATGACGGCATCGACCTCGATGTCAAGCGCGGCGAGGTCCTGGGCGTGGTCGGTGGTTCGGGCAGCGGCAAATCGGTTCTTCTGCGCACCATCGTCGGACTCAATCGCCCGGCGGCCGGGCGCATCCAGGTGCTGGGCGAGGACACGCAAGGGTTGGACGATGCCGACTGGCGCCGCCTCGAATCCCGCTGGGGCGTGCTGTTCCAGAGCGGGGCGTTGTTCAGTTCTCTGACGGTGGCCGAGAACGTGAAGGTTCCGTTGAAGGAGCATACCGATCTGTCGCCGCGCCTGATCGACGAGCTGACGGCCCTCAAGATCGCCATGGTCGGCCTGCCGCCGGACGCGGGCGGCAAATACCCCTCCCAGCTTTCGGGCGGCATGAAGAAGCGCGCCGGCCTCGCCCGGGCTCTGGCCCTGGACCCGGAACTGCTGTTCCTCGACGAGCCCACCGCGGGCCTCGACCCCATCGGGGCCGGGGCCTTCGACGAACTGATTCGCAGCCTGCAGCAAAGCCTAGGCCTGACCGTCTTCCTGGTGACGCATGATCTGGACAGCCTGAGTGCGATCTGCGACCGTATCGCCGTCCTCGTCGACAAGCGGATCAAGGTCGATACGATGGAGCATCTGCTCGACGATCCACACCCCTGGATCCGCGAATATTTCCATGGGCCGCGGGGACGGGCGGCACGTCACGCCCAGGCCGAATAGATGGAAACCCGCGCCAGCCATATCGCCGTCGGTGCCTTCGTGCTGCTGCTCATGCTGGGGGCGCTGGGATTTGTCATCTGGGTCGGCAAATTCGCCGAGCACACCGCCATGGTCGACCACTTCGTGCGCTTCGCCGGCTCGGTCGCCGGCCTCGACGTGGGCAGCAACGTCCTTTTCGGCGGTATTCCCATCGGCCATGTCACCTCGGTGAAGGTCGACGACAAGGACACATCCCTGGCGCGGGTCGACGTCACAGTCGACGCCAGCGTGCCGATCCGCAGCGATTCCGAAGCCGTGCTGGCGATGCAGGGCATCACCGGCGGCGTGCTGGTCGAGATAAGCCGCGGCACCGAAGCGACCCCGAAGCTCAAACCGGATGAAGAAATCCCCTCCGGCTACTCGCCGCTCGAGCGCCTGTTGACCGGTGCCCCGGAGTTGATCGCCAAGGGCAATCTTCTGATGGACCGCGCGGATAGTTTTCTCAGCCCCGACAATGCCGCGGCCGTGGCGCGCGTGCTGCTCAGCATCGACAAGCTGACGGCTTTGCTCGCGGCGGATTCCGGCAAATTCGATACGCTGCTGACAGAGGGCGGCAGTGCCGTGAAGCAAATCGCCGACACGGGCGCGGAATTTCAGAAGCTGGCCGCGGAATTGCGCGGCACCACGGGCAAGCTGGGCGCCCAGACAAGCGAAGCCATGGCCCAGATCCGCGTGCTGTCGGAGAATTTCAGCAAGACATCCGAGCGCCTCAATCAAATGATCGACGACAACCGTCTGTCGATCCGCGATTTCACCGGCACGGGCCTTTACGAACTGACTCAGATGATCACCGAGGTCCGCTTGCTGGCGCAGACCATGAACCGCATCTCGGTACAAATCGAGCGCGATCCGGCGCGCTTCTTCTTCGGCGATCGGCAGAAGGGATTCCAGGCGCAATGAACCGACGCGATCTTCTGCTGGGTGGCCTCGTGACACTTGCCGGCTGCGGCATTCTGCCCAAAGTGCAGGAACCGACGACGCTCTATACGCTGACCCCCAAGACGCAGTTCCCGCCGGATCTGCCGCATGTGAATTGGCAACTCGTCATCGAGCTGCCCAGTGCAGCCGCCGGCATCGACAGCTCGCGTATCGCGCTGACCCACGATCCTTTCACCTTGGAGTACTACGCCAAGGCGTCATGGACCGACAATGCGCCGGGCATGGTGCAAAGCCTGCTGATCGAATCCTTCGAACGGACGGGCAAGATCGTGGCCGTTGGCGCGGAATCGGCGGGCCTGCGCCCGGACTTCATCCTGAAGACCGATCTAAGGTCGTTCCAAGCGAACTATCGAGGCGACGATCCCATCCCGACCGTGTTCGTGCGCATGACGGCCAAGCTCGTCGCCATGCCCCAGCGCAGGATCGTGCGCTCCATCACCTCCGAGAAATCGGTCAAGGCCGCGGGCAGTGCCTTTCCCGATGTGTTGAACGCCTTCGACGACGCCATCGGCCATGTGTTCAAGGAGATCGTGGTCTATACGCTGACGACCCCGACCCAGGCGAGTTGAGCGGCGGCCGGGCCCTTGCCTGATCGACGCGCACGGCCTAGAACGCGGCCCATGATGTTCCCTCGGATCGTATCTTTTTTCGGGCTTCTGCTGGCGGCGACGGTCGCGGCGGCAGCACCCGTGCCGCGCACCCTCTACATGGGAACCGCTCCCGTGGTTGGAGTGTATTTTCCGGCCGGCGGCGCCATCTGCGCCATGGTCAATCGCCATCGGCCCGAATCGGGGCTGCGCTGCGTGATCGAGAGCACGGATGGCTCAATCGCCAATATCGAGGCGCTACGCCATGGCGACGAGGATCTGGCGATCGTCCAATCCGATTGGCAATATTACGCCGTCAAGGGGCTGGGGCCATTCAAGGCCGAGGGAGCTTTCGATGGACTGCGCGCTCTTTTCGCCATCCATGGCGAGCCGCTGACCCTGATGGTGCGCAAGAACGCCGGCATCGCCAGCCTGGCCGATCTCAAAGGCAAGCGGGTGAATATCGGCCCCAAAGGCACGGGCCAGCGGGCATTGGCCGATCTGTTGATCCGGGCGCTCGGCTGGAAGGATTCGGATTTCGCCAAATTGGCGGAGATCGATGCCAATCTTCAGACCTCGGCGCTCTGCGACAATCAGATCGACGCCTTCCTGATGCCGATGTCGCATCCCAATGGCGCCGTCGAGGAAGCGGCCAGCCGCTGTGGCGCATTGCTCGTGCCGCTCGGCGGCCCGGCGGTCGACAAACTCGTTGCCGAGAAGCCCTATCTTGCCCGGGATGAAATTCCGGCCGGCACATATTCGGGCAACCCCAACGCCATCGCCACCTTCGGACCGCGGGCGACCCTGCTCACGACCAAGGCGATGCCCGATGACGTGGGCTATCGCATCGTAAAGGCGGTGTTCGAAGATTTCGAGCGTTTCAAGGCCATGCATCCCTCGTTCCGCAATCTGACCCCGGTCGAAATGGTCGGTCCCGGCAATACGGCGCCGTTGCAGGACGGCGCCCGTCGCTATTTCCGGGAGCGCGGCTGGCTGAAGCAATGACGATCGCGCTCGCCGCCCTGCCGGCCGCGCGCCTCGAACTGATGGCGCTGGCGGGGGCCGAGCTGGCGACGGCGGAACGCGCCTTCGCCCGCCAAAAAACCAACGTCATCGGACGGATGCTGCGCGACCAGGACACGTTCTTCGAATGGGACCACTATCCGGCCGGCGACATCTATGACCCGGTCAGCGGCGCGCAGTATTTTTATCACGCCCATGGCCTGCCCGCCGAACAGGTGGGCGAAGAACGCAAGTTCCACAATTTCCTGCCGCCCGTCGAAGCCGGCGCCCATCGGCCGGCGCGCGAACATGGCCATTTCCACACTTTCCTGCGCCCCGCCGGGTCGACCACGCCCTGTCACCTGATCGCGATCGCCATGGACTATACCGGCCGGCCGATCCGCCTGTTCACGGTCAATCGCTGGGTGACGGAGGACGGCTGGGCCGCGGCAACGAGCCTGGCTGCCATCCTCGATCGCTTCGTCGTCGATCTGCCGCGCCCGTCCCGTTGGGTGAACCGTTGGCTCGCGGCCCTGCTGCGCCTCTTCCGCCCGCAGATCGAGGATCTGTTGCGCCAGCGCGACGCGACCATTGCCGGGTGGCGCCGAAAGCATCCTGGCGTCGATGCCCATACGGCGCGCGAACTCGAGATACTTTCTCAGATGGAAATCTCGCTTCCGGCTCAGATCGACGCCGTGGCGCGCGCGCTTGCCCGCCCGCGGCGCAAAGTCCGGTGAGCGATCCCCTGTCGGAACCGGCGCGGTTGTGGCCGGCGAAAGCGACGGATGCGCCCGCGATCCGGCGCATGCTGGATGCCCTGATCGAGCAATCGGGCAATCCGCCGATGACGCCCATCCCGCCGGACGAACTCGCCCGCCATATGACGGGACCGCGGTCCGACATCGAAGGGGTGATTGCCGAGCGCGGCGCTCGCGCCGTCGGCATGGTGCTGTTCTTTCCCTGGCTGTCGACCTGGCGCGGGCGGCTCAATCTCTATGTCCAGGATCTCTATGTCGATCCGACGGAACGGCGCGGCGGTCTCGGCCGCCGATTGCTGGGCGCTGCCGCGCGCGAGGGCCGCGCGCGGGGATGCCGGGGCCTGCTGCTGGCGGTTGAAATCGGCAATGTCGATGCCGCGCGCTTCTATGACCGCCTGGGCTTTCAGCGCATCGAAGACGAACGGCATTGGCTGCTGCCGCCCGAACGTTTCGAGGCTCTCGCCGAATAAGACTCAGCCGGGTGGGGTGGCCGGCAGCGCCGCCGTCCGCGAGGCGGCCCGGGCGCCATAGAGCGTCGCCAGAAACACCGCGCCCATGATCAGGCTGCCGCCGCCACGCCGCTCGCGCGGCAGAAAGCACGCCACGATGGCGGCGAAAAGCGGCGGCCGAAGAAATACAAGTAGGGGGGCGAAAGCGGATGATCACAGTTACACTGGCGATCGCCGAGGCGTCTTATGCAGTGGTAAGGGCACTGTTGACGGTCGAAAACAGGTTGCTGACTGTAGATCCCATGGCGCTGAGCAGCGCAATCGCCACCACTGAAACGAGCCCGCCGATCAAGGCGTATTCGATCATGGTGACGCCCTCTCTGTTTGCCTTAAGTTCCGAGAGCAGCCGAAACATTGCATTTACTCCCAAAAGGTTAACGTATTGGAACACAAGACCGATATTACAGGCAGCGTCGTCTCTACGGCGTTGGGCAGCACTCGTCAATATTACAATCTTGTCTAACTTTGACACAGGAATAAAGCGCATTGCGGATGCTTTGGAAAATCCAGCTGAATCTGAGCCGGTACAGCTTGCGAGCGCAGGAGGGAATTGGTCGGAGTGAGAGGATTCGAACCTCCGGCCTCTGCGTCCCGAACGCAGCGCTCTACCAGGCTGAGCTACACTCCGACAGCGGGCGGCGCCTTATAGCGTCAACTCGCCCCGGGAGGCAAGACCCGGGCGCCCACTCGAACGCTAGAACGCGCGCTCGATGCAAAACTCCACCACGTCGACCAGCGCGCGCTTCTCCGCGCCGTCGGGGAAGATGCCGAGCGCGTCGCGGGCGATGGCCCCATAATGCCGGGCGCGCGCCACCGTATCGCGAAGCGCCCCATGGCGTTCCATGAGAGCGATCGCGCGATCGAGGTCGGCGGGGCTTTGATCCAGCTTCTCCACGCAGCGCCGCCAGAATCCCCGCTCCTCCTCATCGCCGCGCCGATAGGCCAGGATGACCGGCAACGTGATCTTGCCCTCGCGAAAGTCGTCGCCGACGGTCTTGCCGAGCTCGACTTGCTTGGCCGAATAATCCAGCACGTCATCGATCAGTTGAAAGGCGATGCCGAGGTTGAGGCCATAGCTGTCCAAGCCCTCTTCCTCCACCCTCGGGCGTTCGGCAACCACGGCGCCGACGCGGCAAGCGGCAGCGAAGAGGGCCGCGGTCTTGCAGCGGATGACATCGAGGTAGGCCTGCTCGGAGGTCTCCGTATCGTTGCTGGTGACGAGCTGCAGAACCTCGCCCTCGGCGATCACGGCCGAAGCGCCCGAAAGAATTTCAAGCACCTTCAGCGAGCCGTCGGCCACCATGATCTGGAAGGCGCGGCTGAACAGGAAATCGCCGACCAGCACGCTTGCCTTGTTGCCCCAGAGGGAATTGGCCGTCGCCAGGCCCCGGCGCAGATCGCTATCGTCGACCACATCGTCGTGCAGCAATGTCGCGGTATGGATGAACTCGACGCAGGCCGCCAGCGCTTCGTGGCGCCCGCCGCGATAGCCGCACATGCGGGCCGAAGCCAGCGTCAGCATGGGGCGCAGCCGCTTGCCGCCGGCGGCGATCAGATGCCCGGCCAGCTGCGGGATCAGCGGCACGGGGCTGTGCATGTGTTTCAGGATCAGGGCATTGACGACATGCAGGTCCTCGGCCACAAGGCGCTGCAGCTCGTCAAGCGTAGGCTTGCGCGCCCGCCCGCGTTCTTCCTCCAGATTGACGATGATGGCCACCGATGGACCCCGTTCCTTGACCCCGACCCTTGCAACAGCGAGCATAGAAGCGCCGGCCGGGGGGTCAAGCTGCGGCGGAGAGTCGCGCGCGGCCGGACCCCATCGGGCGATTCCCCGATGGCTCGCCGGCGGAAGGACCAGCGCTTGAAGGAACTCACCCGGACCAACGATATCGTGCGCATGTCCTTCCTGCGCGCCTTGCTGAGCGATGCCGGCATCGAGAGCGTCGTCCTCGATACCCATATGAGCATCACCGAGGGCAGCGCCAATTTCATCGCCCCGCGCCTGATGGTGGACGAGGATGACCATTTGCGCGCCAAGCGGCTGCTGCGCGAGGCCGGGGTCGATGAAGGCTGAGGGCAAGATCCCGCCCGCGGCGGCAGCCCACCCCTTGACGGATGGCATCACCGAGGATGCGATATTGGGCGGCAGGCTGCGCCTGCGCCAACCGGCTGCGGGATATCGCGTCGGGATCGATCCGGTATTTCTCGCCGCCGCCGCCCCATCTCTCGGGCAGAGGCGGGTACTCGACCTCGGTTGCGGCGTCGGCGCTGCCGCTCTTTGCCTCGCCTCTCGTCAGCCGGGCGTTTCCATCGTCGGCCTCGAACTCCAGCCGGACCTCGCCGGCCTCGCGGCATGCAATGTCGAGCTCAACGGCTTTGCCGGACGCATCCAAATCCTGGCGGGCGATCTCTTGCGTTTGCCGCCGGAGATTGCCGATGGCGCCTTCGATCTGGTGCTGGCCAATCCACCCTTCCACGCGGCGGGCCGGGCGAGCGCGCCTGCAGAGGCGGGGCGCGCGCTGGGCCACATGGAAGGGAAAGCCGATCTGGCGACCTGGATCGATCGCAGCCTGGCGCTCCTCGGTCCGAAGGGGATGCTGCTGATGATCCACAAGCCGGAACGCCTGGGCGAGATTCTCGCCGGGTTGAACAGGCGGGCGGGCGGCATCGTCGTCTTCCCGCTGCTGCCGGCCGTCGGCCGACCCGCCATTCGCGTCCTCGTGCGCGCGCTCAAAGGCAGCGCGGCTGCGTTGCGGCTCGCGGCCGGGCTGGTGCTCCATGACGGCGATGGTCGCTACAGCGATGCCGCCGAAGCGGTTCTACGCCACGGCGCGGCGCTGGAAATCTAGACCATCAGCTCGGCCAGGTTCGCCATCACATCGGCCAGCGGAATGCGCGCCATCTCCGGGCCGCCATAATCGCGCGACCAGATGACCCGGCCCCGCTTGGCGACGGGCGCCCAGGCGCGCGGGTCGGTGGGGCCGAACAGACTTAGAAGCGGCGTACGGGCTTCGGCCAGCAGATGCGCGGTGCCCGTATCGTTGCTGACGGCGGCGGAGAGACGCCGGCCCAGGGCCAGCCACAGCTCGATATCGGCGAGCGTTTCGCTCTCGGTGCAGCCGGGGAAAAGCGCCTTCGGCAGGGCCTCGCGCAGCCGCGGCAGCATTTCGCGCTCCATCGGACCCAGCAGCAGCACCGGTTGCCAGCCTTGTCCGGAAATCCACCCGGCCAGCGCGATCTGGCGTTCCAGGGGCCAATAACGTGGCGGGCCCGACGCGCCGGGAGCGATCGCGACATAACGCGCTCCCTCCGGCAATAAGCCTGCCGCCGCGGCAATGGTCGCCGCCGGCAAGACGACTTCGCCGCTGCCGTCGACGGGACAACCGGCGGCGGCCTCGAGCAGGGTCATGAGCCGGGCCAGCTTGTGGCGGGGCCGGGAGCCTTTCGGGCGGTAGCTGCAGAAGAAATAGCCCGGCGTGGCCGCCTGATAGATATCGGCGCGCAACAACAGACGGGTCATGGCGATCACGCCGTTGTTGCTGCGATGGTCGATGGCGAGCGCGCAAGGCGGCAATGCCCGCAGCCGGCGTCTTGCTTCCGCCCAGGGCCGACGCAGGCCCGCCCGAACCACAAGGCGGTCGACATAGGGTGCGACGATGCGGGCCATGACGGTGCGATAGGGGCTGTCGCCCTCCGACACCAGCCAGGCGATCCGCTCGTCAGGGTAGCTGCGCTTTAGCGCGCGCAGCAGATTCAGTTTGTAGAACCCGTCGCCCAGGCTTTCGCGTTCCGAGATGACGACAATGCCGCGTCCGGGATGGGGCAGCGGGCGGGGAACGGATCTTCCTTCGTCGAGCTTGGCCATGGCGGCGGCGAAGCTAGCAGGAAGACCGCTGCATTGCATCGCTTGACCGCCTCGCTGCCGCGCCGCTATATGGCCCGATGTTCGCCGTGCCGGGCTTGCCCAAGCTTATTGTTCTGATCGCCATCATTGCCGCTGTCTGGTACGGCTTTCGCTTTCTGGGAGCCATCGAGCGCGCGCGCAAGCAGGCCCAGCGCGCCGCCAAGCAGGCCCCTCGCCAGCGCCGGGCCGATGTCGCCAATGTCGAGGACACCGTGAAATGCCGGGTCTGCGGCGCCTATGTTCCGGCGCGCCAGCCGAGCCGCTGCAACCGTAGCGATTGCCCGTTCTAGCCGGAGGATTTTCCCCGAGGGTCGCCTTGGCTTGACCCTCGGGGCTTCGCTGGTTAGGTTGCACCGCAGCAAAAGCCGAGCGACTCCGCGATGGCCAACCCCGAAACCTGTTTTCAACGATTGATCCTGAAGCTCCAGGACTATTGGGCGCGCGAAGGCTGCGCCATCCTGCAGCCATACGACATGGAGGTCGGCGCCGGCACCTTCCATCCGGCAACGACGCTTCGCGCGCTAGGCCCCGAGCCCTGGCGCGCGGCCTATGTTCAGCCCTCGCGCCGGCCGAAGGACGGACGCTATGGCGAGAACCCCAACCGGCTGCAGCACTACTACCAGTTCCAGGTCATCTTGAAGCCTTCGCCCGAGCACAGCCAGACGCTCTATCTCGGCAGCTTGGAGGCGCTTGGCATTCGCTTGCGCGACCATGACGTCCGTTTCGTCGAGGACGATTGGGAAAGCCCGACCTTGG